>JAEXXS010000254.1 GCA_023451915.1 Pseudomonadota bacterium
GTCCGATCTATGCAGGCAATGCAATCCAGACGGTTCAGTCCACCGACGCCAAGAAGGTGATCACGGTGCGTACCGCCTCCTTCTCCGCAACGGGCGAGGGTGGTTCGGCTGCGGTTGAAACTGCAACTGTGCCTGCTGATCCGGCGCTGTCGAGCTTTGTTGGCAATGCGCTGTCGGCTTCGGATCGTCCGGAGCTGACCTCGGCCAAGATCATCATCTCGGGCGGTCGCGCACTTGGTTCGGCTGAAAAGTTCCAGGAAGTGATCCTGCCGGTTGCCGACAAGCTCGGTGCGGCGGTTGGCGCCAGCCGTGCGGCAGTCGATGCTGGCTATGCGCCAAACGACTGGCAGGTTGGTCAGACGGGCAAGGTTGTTGCACCGGAGCTTTATATCGCGGTTGGTATTTCCGGCGCGATCCAGCATCTGGCAGGCATGAAAGACTCGCGCGTTATCGTCGCCATCAACAAGGATGAAGAAGCGCCAATCTTCCAGGTTGCCGATTACGGCCTCGTCGGTGATCTCTTCACCGTCCTGCCGACGCTGCAGAAGGCGCTTTGATACATTCAAAAAGACATCCCTGTTGCCTGAGTTATCCAGGCAATAGGATTGTTTCGTGCGGCCAATAACGGGAACAAAGCCGTGATAAAGTTCGGTAAATGGGATAGATTCATTGGCACTGCCGTTTGAATGAGCAATGCATGACGGTTCAGGCTGCCCGTCGGTACGGTGGCAAACGTGCGCCGCGATCAGGGTGCGAGCGACGGGACGATGTGCTGGTCTCCGCCCCGTGCAGTTAACGCTACGGCTCCAAGCCCGCTCCGTTTACAGGAGCAGGCTTGCGACCAGAGTTCACTTCTCGATGGTGCGGTTCCAGCGGCTGTTGAGCTGCTGACGGCCTTCATTGACGGCATCCCAGTCGAGCGTATTTGCGGTTTGCATGTAACCGCGGAACGCATCAAGCTTAGCCTGTGCTTCCGGCGTACCGGCCTTGGCCTTCTGGTTCGACGGGATGACGTTTCCGTGGTCAAGCGCCTTGCTCTGCGCATCGGCGGAGAGCAGATAATGCGCCAGCTTCTGGCTCAGTTCCGGCTCGCTATTGCCTGCCAGCACGCATTCCGTTACGGCGAGAACGACGGAACCTTCCTTCGGCTGTGCATATTCAACCGGAATGCCCTTGTCCTTCAGGTTGTTCACCCCGGTTGGCGTGAGCGGGAAGATTGCGGCTTCACCGGTCTGGACCATTTCTGAAATCTTGGCCGAAGACGGGATATATTCCAGAACATTCTTGCCGATCATGTCGGGGAACTTCTCGAAGCCCGGCTCGAGGTTCTTGTCGTCGCCGCCTTGGATGCGGTTGAACATCAGGAATGCGTGCAGACCGAATGTCGAGGCCGAAGCCGACTGGAACACGACGGCATTGGCATATTTTTCGTCAGCGAAGTCCATCCACGAGGTCGGCGCAGCCCAACCCTTTTCGTCGAAAAGCTTCTTGTTATAGGCAATGCCGGTCATGCCCATATCGACGCCGATGGCCATATCATCCTTGATACGGGCGGCTGGCTGAATATCGGCCAGAACCGGATCGTCGGAGATTTTTTGGCACAGGCCGCCATTGATCGCGCGCACCATCACGCCATCGTCCAGCAGCATGACGTGCATCTGCGGCTTGTCTTTCTGGGCGGTCGCCTTGGCGAGAATGTCTGCCGACGTGCCCGGCACGACCACGACTTTCACGTCATTGGCTTTTTCGAATTCCGGCAGGACATGCTCGGTATAAGCCTTTTCCATGTTACCGCCATTCATGCCAATATAGAGCGTCTTCGTTTCTGCCGATGCGGCGGAAGCGAAAGCGACCGACAGGCCAAGCGCGGCTGCAACGGTTTTGGTAATCCGGTTGGTGTTCATGCTACTCCCCTTTGTGGTTTGAGGTTGGATTGTTTTCGGGCGCAAAACGGTCGATGGCGAAAGCGCTGATCGGCGTTTTCGTTTCTCCGTTCACGGCGAAATCGGCCAGCACGGCTCCGACCCCCGGCCCGGTCTGAAAACCGGCGCCGCAGAAACCGAAGGCGTGATAGAGATTTTTGACCCGGCTGCTAGGCCCGATCACCGGATTTCCATCCGGCATTTCGGCTTCGGTACCAGACCAGAAGCGGATAACCTGGGCATTTTTCAGGTGCGGAAAAAGTTCGATGGCGCGCAACATCACCGAGGACGCCGCATTGACTGACGGACGCGAGAAATCCGGGTTCTCAAGCGCTGTCCCGCGCCCGCCGCCCATCACATAATTTCCACGCGTCACCTGACGGCCATAAAAGCCGCCGCCCTCTTCGCCGAGGCTCATCGGCAGGCGAAGCGGCATCGGCTCGGTCACGACCATGGATGGATAAACGCGCTTCAACGGAACAGGCTCGCCAAACGAAGCCGCAAAACGGTCAGACCACGCACCGGCGCAGTTGAAGAGCAGACGCGAGCGGATTTCTATGTCTGCGCCAGCAAGAATGGCAAAACCGCCGCCGGTCGCCTGCACGTCATGCACTGGTGTATTTTCCAAAACTGTCGCGCCCGCAGCCTTGGCAGCACGTGCAAAAGCAGGCGACACAAGACGCGGATTGGCGTGGCCGTCATCGGCGCAAAGCGAAGCGCCGGCGACATTGCCGGGCAGCCATGGAAACCGGTCCTTGACCGCATTGCCGCCGATCAATTCCACCGCAAGACCCAATGGGCGAACAGTCGCCGCATAGGCTTCCAGACTTGCGAAATGCTCCTCGGTGCGCGCCAGTTTCAAATGGCCGCTGCGGATATATTCGCCGTCAATGCCAATCAGTTCCGGCAGCCGCGCCCATAATTCGTGGGCGCGTTGGGACAAGGCGATCTGCTCTGGCGCGCGGCCCTGCCTGCGCACACCGCCATAATTGACGCCGCTTGCCTGCGCGCCGCAAAAACCCTTGTCAAG
>JAEXXS010000281.1 GCA_023451915.1 Pseudomonadota bacterium
CTCCATGACGTTCTGCGTGCCCAGGCCGAAAATGATAAAGGCGGTGTTGTCTTCAAGCGGCGATTGCAGCGTGGATGAATAGGGCGACTGCAAGCGGTTCATCAGATAATCGGGCAGGATGCCCGACACGATCGCGCCATACAGAACGATGCCAAAGGCAATCGAAACAACACCAAGCTTGCGACATCTGGAATACCAGAGCAGCAACCCGACAACAATAAATCCAACGATGATGTTAAGCGTCATATCTAAAAAACCGAGTATTAGTATAAATTTAGCAAAAATTTTTGTAGTGAGACCACATATTGTACAAGCCGACAACCCCAATTATTTCGAGGATCTTGAACAAACGCAAGCAAGCGCACCGCTTGACTGACAAGATTCAGGGCGCACGTCTCAAATTACTATTTGGAAAGACAGGCGTATTCTTCGATTACGGCACGAGATAGTGCTTGTCCCACTGGTCTTCGGGGACTTCGTCGCCAATATCATATTGGAAAGACGTTATGTTGATGTGCGCGTCATCCGTCTTGCAGGTAAAGGCCAGCTTGTACCAGCGTTCGCGGCTGCGGAAGGCTGCCCCTTCTGCATCGATGGAGTTTTTCCGCGTCACCGGATCGGAAAAAGCATAGGCCAACACTTTGTCGACCGAGAATTTATTCTGTTCACGCGTTATCCGCTCCATGGCTTCCACATCGCAACGCTGCTCCAGACGGGTATCTGGATCAAGCTTTTCAAGCTGCGCTTTTTCGGAAGCATTCATTGCGAAAGCAGGCAAAGCCATCGATACCAGAGCAACAAGGCAAGCGACGGCAAAAGCCGGAGACAGAACAGACATAAATTTCATAAGACCTTCGGATACTCCTCGCAAATGCATCGGTGTATGGTGAGAATTATACGCCGACGCAGAGCGCGGGACTATAACAGCGATTTTTGACGCAAAGCCGATCATCACCTGAAATTGATATATTACCAGAGCAATTGTCACCCATCGCTTCTTTTGACCACAGATTTTGGCCATGCGATCGATCGGGTTTCGAACAGAATTTGCAGCAAGCGGGCGATGTCTATCGCGCAATGGCTCTTGATTTCGCCAGCCCGACCGTGTTTGAAACCTCAAACGCCGTCATCCGATGCGAAAGGTAGAGACATGAAGCCCGTTTTCCTGCAACTGCAGTGCGCTCCCGGCAAAACCTATGAGGTTGCCGATGCTCTCTTTCAGCGCGAGATCGTCTCCGAGCTTTATTCGACCAGCGGCGAGTTTGACCTGCTGGCGAAAATCTATATCGCCGAGGGCGACGACATCGGCAAATTCATCAACGAAAACGTGCTCGACATTCCGAATATTGTACGGTCGCTGACGACACTGACTTTCACGGCCTTTTAAGCCCCTGCCGATTGCCTTCAGGAGCGCTCTTCCTGCGGTAAAGATTTGATTCACCATAAGTGGATTATCATGGCGTGAAGGGAACCACCCTTAGGACTCGCGCATTTTCTAAGTGGAAGCGCAGCCTCGCAAAGTGGGCTCCCGCAGAGGTGAGAGACAGTGATGAACGATCTTGAACAGCGACGCATACTGGTTGTGGAGGACGAAATTTTCGTCGCTCTCGACGTTGCCGCGACTGTGGAAGATGCGAACGGCACGGTTGTTGGTCCGGTCGGCACTGTCCGGCAGGCGATGGATCTCATCAGCAGAAACGAAGTCGATGCCGCCATCCTCGACGTGAACCTGGCGGATGGCAATATTGAGCCTATTCTCGACCGCCTGAAAAGCCGCAATACATTCGTCGTCATCCATACCGGCGGCGGACTGCCCGCTGAACTCTCGGCGCGCTATCCCGAAGTGCCGGTTTTCCAGAAGCCGATCCCGCCCACCATACTGACCCGCACATTGGCCACCGCCCTTTCAGTTCCCGCGGTGCGCTGAGACCGATGCACAGGGCGTTCCCGGATTTTGCGACTGTCCTGAAAGAAGCCGAGGCAAATTCCGGTCACGACGAGGCTGTTCACCGGTCGCAGATCAATCTCGCATCAGCGTTCTTTTCGGCAGGGCTAGGCGACACCGCCGCGCCCTCGCGCCCGGAAGTCGACCTTGCTCCGCTTTTCGATATTGAGGAAAAGACTGCGGAGAACGACCCGCTTGAAGCCGAGCGGCGAGCAATCTCCATGCGCATGCAAAACCAGTCACCCGACGCCATAAGGCGCGAGCTTGATCTGCGCCCCGGCTTGACACGCGCTGAGCTTCAGCGCCTGCGTCGCTCGTTTGCCGCCAGCAATCATCCCGACCGCCTGCCACACGAGTTTCGCGCCGATGCGGAACAGCGGATGAAAACGGCAAATGCCCTCCTCGACGCTGCAATGGCAATGGCCGCAAACTGAACTCAAGCAATTTCGTTACGTTTTTTGCCCAAATTCTTTTGCATTATAACAATAACATGCTAGATTGGGGTCAATTGCGCCTGCGAAAGCGGACGCATGACAGAACCTCTTTTGTTGTCCGCAAACAGGCAAATGGTCCCGCTTCTGGCAATATGGGGCAATTTGCGCTTTGCCTGCTGCGGGCGGTTCTGTCATACCGCATTATAAAGTTAGAATAATTCCTAAAAGGTCAGAAAATGCCTCCTTATCGTTCGCGAACAACCACCCACGGCCGCAATATGGCGGGTGCGCGCGGCCTATGGCGCGCCACCGGCATGAAGGATGAGGATTTCGGCAAGCCGATTATTGCGGTGGTGAACTCGTTCACGCAGTTCGTGCCGGGCCATGTGCACCTGAAGGACCTCGGCCAACTTGTCGCGCGCGAAATCGAAAGCGCTGGCGGCGTTGCCAAGGAATTCAACACCATCGCGGTCGATGACGGCATCGCCATGGGTCACGACGGCATGCTTTATTCGCTGCCATCGCGCGAACTCATCGCAGACTCGGTGGAATATATGGTCAATGCCCATTGCGCCGATGCGATGGTCTGCATTTCCAACTGCGACAAGATCACCCCCGGCATGCTGATGGCCGCATTGCGCCTCAATATCCCGGTCGTGTTCGTTTCGGGCGGACCGATGGAAGCGGGCAAGGTTGTCTGGGACGACCAAATCAAGAAGCTCGACCTGGTTGACGCCATGGTCGCCGCTGCCGACGATCATTATACCGACGAGCAGGTCAAGACGATTGAACGCTCGGCCTGCCCGACCTGCGGCTCATGCTCGGGCATGTTCACCGCGAACTCGATGAACTGCCTCACCGAAGCCCTTGGCCTGTCGCTGCCGGGCAACGGTTCGACGCTCGCAACCCATGCCGACCGCAAGCGCCTCTTCGTGGAAGCCGGTCATCTGGTCGTCGATCTCGCCCGCCGTTATTACGAGCAGGATGACGAAAGCGTGCTGCCGCGCTCGATTGCAAGCTTCCCGGCCTTTGAAAATGCCATGACGCTCGATATAGCCATGGGCGGCTCGACCAACACGGTTCTGCATCTTCTCGCTGCTGCGCAGGAAGCCGAAATCGACTTCACCATGGCCGATATCGACCGGCTGTCGCGCCGCGTTCCGGTGCTCTGCAAGGTCGCGCCAGCCAACAACACGGTTCACATGGAAGATGTGCACCGCGCAGGCGGCATCATGGGCATCCTCGGCCAGCTCGACAAAGCAGGCCTCATCAATACCGATCTGCCGACCGTGCACAGCCAGACGGTTGCCAAGGCGCTGGATCATTGGGACGTGACCCGTACCAACAGCGAAATGGTGCATAAGTTCTATTCGGCAGCACCCGGCGGCGTACCGACACAGGTGGCTTTCAGCCAGGAGCGGCGCTTTGGCAGCGTCGATACCGACCGCGAAAAGGGCGTGATCCGCTCCAAGGAACATGCATTTAGCCAGGATGGCGGTCTGGCCGTGCTTTACGGCAATCTGGCTGAAGACGGCTGCATCGTGAAGACGGCAGGTGTGGATGATTCCATCCTGAAGTTCTCCGGCCCGGCGCGCATCTTTGAAAGCCAGGATACGGCTGTACTCGGCATTTTGAACGGCAAGATCAAGGCTGGTGATATTGTGCTGATCCGCTATGAAGGCCCGCGCGGCGGCCCCGGCATGCAGGAAATGCTCTACCCGACCAGCTATCTGAAGTCGAAGGGCCTAGGCAAGGCCTGCGCGCTGATCACCGACGGACGTTTCTCGGGCGGCTCGTCGGGCCTCTCGATCGGCCACGTTTCGCCGGAAGCAGCCGAAGGCGGCACGATCGGTCTGGTGCGCGAAGGCGATATCATCGATATCGATATTCCGAACCGCAAAATCCACCTCGCCGTGGACGATGCGACGTTAGCCGAACGCCGCGCCGAACAGGAAGCAAAGGGCTGGAAGCCAGCCGAAGAGCGCAAGCGCAAGATTTCCACCGCGCTGAAGGCTTATGCTTCCATGGCAACCAGCGCCGCCAAGGGCGCAGTGCGCAAACTGCCGGATTGATTTGATTAGCCCACCTTGGCTTAGGAGCCCTTCGTCCTCGACGAAGGGCTTTTTCTTTGAGAAAGATGAACACAAACTCACATGATATTTCCAGAAATTCTTGCTTTACGCAATTTTTAAGGGTAAATTTCTTTTTATAGGCAATTTCTGATTCGAGGAATTATGGGCTTGAAGAAACTTTTATCGCAGTTTTTGACGAGAGACTTTATCCTCACACTCGAAGACGGGCTTCGCGGTGAAGCATTAAAAGCACATCAGATTGTAAAAGATCACAGTGGCCTCAAATGTCCCAAGCGAGCTCGCGGCGGGGAAGGCCAAATGCGCTTTCGTATGATGGAAGAACGATTTGAAGAAATTTGTCGTCTTCACGGGGGCTTTCCATTGGAAAGCGGCATTATTCCAAATACGGACCTAAAGATATTTCAACCATTTATGCGTTTTGAGGTTGATGGTAGAGGAATTATTTTTGGACTTGCTGCGATGCCTGAGCCTGCAGCACTGCCAACAAAAAACAAATCACGCAAGGCCGCTGTTTCATTAAATTATCATCTTGAACCTAGGTTCGCTTTTGATAAAGCATCCCCACAGATCGGTGATATCTTTGTATCCTTGCTTGTTGCGCGCGACCGCGAAAGGGCGGGCCATATAGAGGAAATCGCCATCGGAATCATCAATTCAAAACATGATGGCTTCGTTTTCTATGAACCATTGGAACATTTTCTGCGAGATTACGGCTCGGGTGAAACAGACCCTATTTCACCTTCCCCTCATCAACCTTCCTCGCACGTCACGCTTAAGCAAGTGAGCAAGGTATATATACCACCAGAGAGCCTTCGTTCCGAGCCAGAACAAGACACTGGATCCTAACACCACCTGCAACGGAAGTGTTACGTTAAGGAAATAGAATATGCGCGTGGGAACGCCCGGTTTCATTCCGGCCCGGCTTGTAGAAGCCCGGGCCGCTCGTCGTATAAAAACACAAAAACAATTGGCTGACATGCTCGGTACGGTCGCCAGCACAGTTAGCCGCTGGGAAAAAGGAGAATTCTCTCCTGATGCAGATGCACTTTCCGCATTGTCTGAAGTGTTAAAGGTTAGGCGAGAATACTTTCTGCGCCCTTTTCCAACTTCTGTCCGGCCTAGCTTCCATCGTCAACTGAGCAGTACATTAGTTGCTGACTTACGATACCAAGAATCCCAAATGAGTTGGCTCCAAGAGTTGAGCTCTACACTAAATCATTACGTAGACTTTCCGCAGTTAGACATCCCCGATGTGCTTCAGGGTGCCTCGTGGAAACAATTACGGGATGACGATATTGAGCAAATAGCAATCGATCTCCGTTCGCATTGGCGTTTAGGAAATGGCCCTTGTGTCGACATCGTCCAGCTTTTGGAACGGGTTGGGATTATTGTGGGAACTATTGAAATGGGGACCTCAAAATTAGATGGTTTATGCAGTTGGTCAGCTATCGATGAGCGTCCGCATATTCTTCTGGCAACAGATAAAATGTCATTTCCACGCCGACAGATGGATGGAGCACATGAACTGGCTCATGTCATTCTTCACCGGGAAGTCACACCAGAAGAATTTAAGGATAATATAAAAGAGATTGAAACGCAGGCCTTTCGATTGGCAAGTGCATTTTTAATGCCATCCAATAGCTACCCTTATGAGTTAAAACGTGCCTCTCTAGCCAATTTTTTACTCCTTAAGGAAAGATGGCGGGTTTCTATAAAAGCACAAATACATAGAGTAGCTGGTTTAGGTCTGATACCAAGAGAATATATGACTGACCTATACAAACTTTATTCAGCAAGGGGATGGACAAAAGCAGAACCATTGGATAGCGAGTGGGATTTAACTAATCCCACTTTGATGAAAGATGCCTTAAATCTGATTGTCGATTCTGGAACAAGAACAAAACAAGATCTTTTATCCGTTGAATTCGTGATATCAGACCATGATTTGGAAAATCTATGTTCCACAGAAGAAAAGTGGTTTTCTCAGAAGGAAGGTCAACTAATCCAGCTTAAAATTAAAGATGCGGAAAGAAAAAATTCCACTTCCACTGTAGGTGAAATCATACCCTTCAAGCGAAATTAGAAATTAATTTCTCTTGAGTAAATCTACTTGTGGCATCAGATCATCCCTGACCGAATCCGGCGTAAACGGTCCGACATGCTTGTAGATAATCTTGCCGTCTGGGCCGACGAGGAAGGTTTCGGGCACGCCGTAGACGCCCCATTCGATGGCTGACCGCCCGGCGCGGTCGGCACCGACAGCAGCAAATGGATTGCCGAGATCGCCGAGAAAGCGGCGCGCATTTTCGGGCTGGTCCTTGTAATTGAGGCCCACCAGACGAATGCGGCTGTCCTTGGCGATTTCCATCAAAAGCGGATGCTCCTGACGGCAGGGAACGCACCACGATCCCCAGACATTCACCAATGTCAGCTTGCCCTTAAACTCTTCGCTGCTGAGGCCCGGCACCGGAACGCCGTCGCGCATCAGGCCTTCAACCGCCGGGAGATTGGTTTGTGGCGCTTGCTTGCCGATCAAAGCGGATGGAATGGCCGAGCTGTCCTTACCGGACAACAGCTGCACCGCAAAGACAGCCGCCAGCCCCACAAAGACCAGCAGAGGAAGCAGCGCTACCCATGTGGCGCGCTTCTTCGGCGCGGCAGGCTTTTGCGTCGTTTCCGTCATTGAACCGGAGCCTTTGACGAGCGGCGGCGCACGCCCTCAGACTCAAGCCGCTTCAGCTCGTTTTTCTGGATACGCTGATCGACAAATATCCAGCCAACAGTCAGGACAAGCGCCACGGTGGTGATGCCATAAGCGGCCATGACGAAGCCGAGATGATTGCTCATAACGCGCCCTCTTCCTGCATTTGTTCGCTGCGCTTGCGGTCGGCGTTGCGGGCGGCGAGCTTCTTCATCGAAGCCACGCGGCGACGCCAGATTTCATTGCGCATCGCCATCATATGCAGCGCAAAGAACAAAAGCGTGAAACCAATCGCCATCACGAACAATGGACGCAGCATCGACGCATCGATGGTCGGGCCTTCCATGCGGAAAACCGAAGCAGGCTGGTGCAGCGTGTTCCACCAGTCGACCGAGAATTTGATGATCGGGATATTGATGAACCCCACCAGCGTCAGCACGGCCACGGGCTTCGCGCTCTTGGCCGGATC
>JAEXXS010000460.1 GCA_023451915.1 Pseudomonadota bacterium
AAACTGGCACGCTTCATGCTTCTCCTACAGTGAAACGGGCACAACGCTCATTTCTGAAGAAAAGCGGAGACCATTCTCTGATGAAAAAGATCGAAGCCATCATTAAGCCCTTCAAACTCGATGAAGTGAAGGAAGCCCTTCAGGAAGTCGGCTTGCAGGGCATCACTGTCATCGAAGCCAAGGGCTTTGGACGACAGAAAGGTCATACCGAGCTTTACCGCGGCGCCGAATATGTCGTCGACTTTCTTCCCAAGGTGAAAGTCGAAGTCATTGTAGCGGATGAAACCGTGGACAACGCGATTGAAGCCATCCGCAAGGCAGCCCAGACGGGTCGCATCGGCGACGGCAAGATTTTCGTCTCCAACATTGAAGAAGTCATTCGCATCCGCACCGGTGAATCCGGCGTGGACGCCATCTGATTGACATCAGCCTACCTATCCTTCGTCGTGCAAACAGGGAATTAAAATGACGACCGCCAACGATATTCTGAAACAGATCAAAGACAACGACATCAAGTTTGTGGACCTTCGCTTCACCGACCCGAAGGGCAAGCTCCAGCACGTCACGATGGATATCGGCCTGGTTGACGAAGACATGTTCGTTGACGGCGTCATGTTCGACGGCTCGTCGATCGCTGGCTGGAAGGCCATCAACGAATCCGACATGGTTCTGATGCCCGACCCGACGACGGCTCATATCGACCCGTTCTTCGCACAGTCCACGCTGGTCATTCTTTGCGACATTCTCGAGCCGATCTCGGGCGAGGCCTACAGCCGCGATCCGCGCACGACAGCAAAGAAGGCCGAAGCCTACATGAAGTCGCTCGGTATTGGCGACACGGTCTATGTCGGCCCGGAAGCCGAATTCTTCGTCTTCGACGATGTGAAGTACAAGGCTGATCCGTACAATACGGGCTTCAAGCTTGACTCGACCGAACTGCCGTCCAATGACGATACCGACTATGAAACCGGCAATCTCGGCCACCGTCCGCGCGTCAAAGGCGGCTATTTCCCGGTTCCGCCGATCGACAGCTGCCAGGACATGCGATCCGAAATGCTCACCGTTCTGACGGAAATGGGCGTAACGGTTGAAAAGCATCACCACGAAGTGGCATCGGCCCAGCACGAACTCGGCGTCAAGTTCGACTCGCTCGTGCGCAACGCCGACAAGATGCAGATCTACAAGTATGTCGTGCATCAGGTTGCCAATGCCTATGGCAAGACCGCAACCTTCATGCCGAAGCCGATTTTCGGCGACAACGGTTCGGGCATGCACGTTCACTTTTCGATCTGGAAAGACGGCAAGCCGACCTTTGCGGGCAATGAATATGCCGGTCTGTCGGAAAACTGCCTGTTCTTCATCGGCGGCGTCATCAAGCACGCCAAGGCTGTGAATGCATTCACCAACCCGTCGACCAACTCATACAAGCGTCTGGTTCCGGGCTACGAAGCTCCGGTTCTGCTAGCCTATTCGGCACGCAACCGTTCGGCTTCCTGCCGTATTCCTTTCGGCTCGTCGCCAAAGTCGAAGCGTCTCGAAGTCCGCTTCCCGGATCCGGCTGCCAACCCGTATCTCTGCTTTGCAGCGCTGCTGATGGCTGGCCTCGACGGCATCAAGAACAAGATCCATCCAGGCCAGGCCATGGACAAGGATCTGTACGACCTGCCGGCAAAGGAACTCAAGAAGATCCCGACCGTTTGCGGCTCGCTTCGTGAAGCGCTCCAGTCGCTCGACAAGGATCGCGAATTCCTCAAAGCCGGTGGCGTGTTCACCGACGACCAGATCGACTCGTTCATCGAACTGAAGATGGCCGAAGTGATGCGTTACGAAATGACCCCGCATCCGGTCGAATTCGACATGTACTACTCGGTCTAATAACGGATGAGCGGGAGCGCCTGGCGCTCCCGCCATTCCAGAAGCTACCGAGGGGAACGACGCGTTTTTAAAAACGCGCGAAAGAAAACCCGGCTTTATGGCCGGGTTTTCTTTTTGTTATCAGTGACTTGGGTAAGCTATTTAAGAAATGGATTCAAAGCGCCTTGAGAATGCGCGCCGCGATCATCATTTCAACTTCGCGTGCCTTGCGTCGGGCCGCAGCTTCGACGTCTTCGCCCCACTGTTCGCTCGTCCAGTCTTCATCAATATGCGCCAGCGACCAGCCGTCTTCGGCGGACACTTCGCCCTTGGCGATGGCCAGCGCGATAATGGCCGAGCCGGTAAGCGTCGTCATGGTGTGAAGCGATGCGAGCGCAATCGGATCGTTGAAAGCAGACAGATGAATGCCAAAGGCCGTGATCGCCTCACGCGGCTGCTCAACATGCATGACACCTTCGGCAAGCGCAAACCGCGCGCCAAGCGTCTCTGCCCAGTCGATCAGCGGATCCCAGCGCGCTGTCTGGCGGGCAACGAGTTCCTGCGGTGCATCCGCACGATAGCAAAGCAAATCGGTGCCTGCGAAACGCAATATGTCTTCAAGAACCGCCTGAGGATCTTGCGCGATGCCGTCAATGGCGGTGTTCACAAGCCGCGTTGCGGGCATTTTGCCCGGATCGATCACCTTTTCCTGCGCGCGGAATTCTTCAGCCACAATTTCCGCCGCAGCAGCCGTCGGCAACAGCAGAAGGTTGCGCGCTGGCGTCTTCACCGGGCGACCGTCGAGATGGACCGCAAAGCCACCATCCACTTCCGCGATGTCCACCCGCTCATAGAAGCGTTTCGGCAGTTGCGCCTGCATCAGCTTCTGGGCCCGAATGATGGGGTTCTCGTCGGAAAGCTGCTTTCCGGCTTCAAGATCGCTCAAAGTATCACGCATGGAGGTCTTTCCAACTTTTTACAGTGCATCCATCGCTTTCAGCAACGGATGAAGGTCGTGCGGCGTGCTCAATATGTGCTGTGCGCCAGCTTCGACAAGCGCCTGCCGGTCATGATAGCCCCATGACACGCCCGCCGCCAGAGCGCC
>JAEXXS010000461.1 GCA_023451915.1 Pseudomonadota bacterium
GCTCGCAATTCTAACAAACTCAGCGCGGGCAAAAAATGCAGCTTACCCCTCGTCACAATGCAATTCTGGAACTCGCCCGCCGACAGGGGCAGGTTCTGGTGGACGATCTGGCCGCGGCTTTTGACGTCACGCCGCAGACCGTGCGCAAGGATCTCAACGATCTGTGTCGCGCGCGGCTGCTGCGCCGCATTCATGGTGGGGCGCTCTATCCGTCCGGCGTGGAAAATATGGAATATGAGGCGCGCCGCCGGATCGCCGCGCGCGAGAAGGAGTCGATCGGTAAGGCCGCGGCTGAAATTATCCCGGATGGCGCGTCGCTGTTCATCAATATCGGCACAACGACCGAAGCGGTCAGCCATGCTTTGATCGATCACAGCGAACTGATGGTCATCACCAACAATATCAACGTGGCCAATACGCTGCGCGTGCACACTTCCATCGAAGTGGTCATTGCCGGCGGCGTGGTTCGCTCTTCCGACGGCGGTATTGTGGGCGAGGCGGCGGTTGATTTCATCCGCCAGTTCAAGGTGGATTATGCCATCATAGGTGCGTCGGCCATGGATGAGGACGGCGCGCTGCTCGACTTCGATTTTCGCGAAGTGAAAGTCGCGCAGGCGATCATCGCCAACGCGCGCCACGTCATTCTTGTTTCCGATTCCACCAAGCTGGAACGCACCGCGCCGGTGCGCATCGGCCATATTTCGCAGATCAACACTTTCATCACCGACCGTTGCACCTCGCAGCAGCTGCGCGATCTCTGCGCGGAGCATGAGGTTGAGCTGATCGAAACCCTTAATGATAGCGGGGCGGCGACCAAAGCGGGGTAGTTTCGTTTATTTTCGCTTTGCTTTCATATTAAATAGTTTTATATTCGCTTTGGTGTTTCTGAGGCGCGTCCTGTCACGCGCCTTAAAATGAATGTTCGAGCGTCGGCCTGCTGCAAGCGCTCTGAAACCATTTTCAAGGTTTGCCATGGCGCAGAAAGATATATTCGACATTTTCGTTATTGGTGGCGGCATCAACGGATGCGGCATTGCGCGCGACGCCGTTGGGCGCGGCTTTTCCGTTTTCCTGGCGGAGATGAACGATCTGGCGAGCGGCACCTCTTCCCGCGCCACCAAGCTCATCCATGGCGGCCTGCGCTATCTGGAGCATTATGAATTTCGTCTGGTGCGCGAGGCGCTGATGGAGCGCGAGGTGCTGTGGGCCAATGCACCGCATATCATCCATCCGATGCGTTTCGTGCTGCCCTATCACAAGGGCGGCGTGCGGCCTGCATGGCTGCTGCGGCTTGGCCTGTTCCTCTACGACCATCTGGGAGGACGCAAGAAGCTTCCGGCAACGCGCACGCTGAACATGCGCACCGATGCTGCCGCAAATCCGCTGAAGCCGCTTTTCACCAAGGCATTCGAATATTCCGACTGCTGGGTCGATGATGCCCGGTTCGTGGCGCTGACGGCGCGCGATGCATACGACCGCGGTGCTTCCATTCGCACTCGGACAAAGGTTGTAGCCGCACGGCGTGACAGTCAGGGCTGGACGGTGACGATTGAGAACGCAGCCACCGGGCAGCAGGAAGAAATTCGCGCGCGTCTGCTGGTCAATGCCGCCGGTCCGTGGGCCGATAAGGTTTTGCAGGGTGTCGAAGGCGACCGCCAGTTGCACAATGTGCGTCTGGTGCAGGGCAGTCATATCGTGGTGCGCAAGAAATTTTCCGATCCGCGCTCCTATTTCTTCCAGAACAATGACGGGCGCATCATCTTTGCAATCCCCTATGAAGACGACTTCACCCTGATCGGCACCACCGATCAGGACTATAAGGGCGATCCCGCCAAGGTGGCGATCACCGAAGCGGAAACCGATTATCTCTGCGCGGCCGCGAGTGAATATTTCGCGGAGCCGGTGCGGTGGGAAGATGTGGTCTGGACCTATTCCGGCGTGCGCCCGCTCTATGATGATGGCGCCAGCAAAGCGCAGGAAGCAACCCGCGACTATGTTTTGAAGGACGATGCACCAGCCGGTCTTGCGCCGCTGATCAATGTCTTTGGCGGCAAGCTGACGACGGCTCGCAAGCTTGCTGAACATATGCTGGAAAAGATAGAACATCACCTCGGAAGCAAAGGCGCGCCATGGACACATGCCGCGCCGTTGCCGGGCGGCGATTTTCAAGACGTTGCTTTCGACGGCGAGTTACGGAAAGTACAAATGGCCTATCCGTTTTTGTCCCCTGCCCATGCCCGTCGCCTGTTCCGGCTCTATGGAACGCGGGTTCATGTCCTGCTTGGCAAAGCCGCATCGCTCGCCGATCTTGGTCGCCATTTCGGTGCCGATCTCTATGAGGCGGAAGTCAGCTATCTCATTGAAAAGGAATGGGCTTGCACGGCGGAGGATATTCTTTGGCGGCGCACAAAGCTTGGCCTTCGTCTGAATGCAACAGAGACGGAAGCATTGAATAATTACTTTCAAAACAAAGAACAAACATTCTCGCGATTTGTTGCTGGTGTTTAATAGCAATCAACTGATTGTAATTTTCAATTATTCTTCTATGTGATAGTTTACTCATGTACTTTAAAACTTTTTATACTTGAAAATTTTTAAGAATTACTTTATGAATGCGGTGCGGATGCTGATCGTTTCCTCCCGATACCACTCGGACTAATGTGTTTTCGTCCGGGTGAAATCAATAGATCGGTTCCGCACCGTTCATGCAATCGCCTCTCACGAGGCGCATAACCGTGACAATACAGACCTCCCAAAACTGACCTTTGCGGCCCGGCGGACATCTCCACCGGGCCGTTTTTTCGCGCCACGACGATGCGCTTGCCAGTTGTGGGCGAAAAAGCCATTATCATTGGGCCAATATCATCGGGAATGTGCCTGGCAGGACTGTTTAGCGGTTCTGAATGCGGGGATATTCAAGGTGAATGCAGCGGTTTCCAGCCTTCCTGGGAGGAGAAAGATGGGTGTACCGCCAGAGAGAATGCCAGTGACAGTTCATGCGGACCGCATTCTGTCCGCAATCCACACCGGCGGGTCGGCTCGCTCGGCGCTGGTCGCGTCATGGCAGCGTTCCGCCGAACTGCACAAGCTTGATCCTGCCGATGCGGGCGCCGTGCGCACGCTTTCCGAAGGCGAATTCCGCACCGCGCATGAGCGGGTGGAGCGGCTGGTCAGTGTGGCGCAGGCCAGCATGGACCGGCTCTATATGGCGGTCGGCGGTGTCGGCTGCTGCGTGCTTCTGGCCGACAGCGAAGGCGTGCCGGTGGAGCGGCGCGGGGCGGCCAGCGACGATGACACGTTCTATCGCTGGGGCCTTTGGACCGGCGCGGTGTGGAGCGAGGAAAGCGAAGGCACCAACGGGATCGGCACCTGCATTGTCGAGCAGCGTGCGCTGACCATTCATCGCGACCAGCATTTTCATTCGCGCAATATAGGCCTGTCCTGCACGGTGGCCCCGATCCATGATCATCAGGGCCGCATCATGGCCGCGCTCGACGTGTCATCCTGCCGGTCTGATCTGACGGAAGCCTTTGCGCAGCTGATTTCCGTGGCGGTGATCGACGCGGCGCGCCGGATCGAGGCGGAAAATTTCCGGCAGGCTTTTCCAAAGGCCCGCATCATGCTCGCGCCAAGCGTGGATCGCAGCGGCGGCGCTTTGATCGCGGTCGACAAGGACGATCTGGTGATCGGCGCGACACGGGCTGCGCGCGTGGCGCTCGGCCTTGATGATGCGGCGCTGGCAGGCCCGTTGCCCGCTGCCGATATTCTGGGCTGGAATGCCGATCCGCGCGAGGATCTGGCTGAGTCTGAACGCGGGGTCATTCTGCGGGCGCTGGCCCGAGCCGAGGGAAATATTTCTGCTGCCGCAGGGCTTCTGGGCATCAGCCGTGCGACACTGCATCGCAAGTTGAACCGGCTCAAGATCATCCGACCGCATTGACTGCTTTGCAAAATCACGCGACACAACTGTCTCAATATTGCGACACATGATGTTGCGTGCGTGAAAAGGTGGGATGACTCTTCCCCGCTATCGCGCAATCCTCCTTGTCGAAGCGCTGTCCACGAAGAATGCAAATGTCGTGGTGGAGGCAGCGTTATTTCGGGAGGAAGTCATGAATAAGGTTGAATTCAGCCGGACGGTGAAGCCGGCTTTTGCCAAACGCTATGGCAATTTCATCGGCGGCAAATGGGTCGAGCCCAAGTCTGGCCGCTATTTCGAAAATACATCGCCGGTCAATGGCCAGGTCCTGTGCGAAGTGGCGCGTTCCGACGCGGCGGATGTTGAAGCAGCACTCGATGCCGCCCACGCCGCCAAGGATGCATGGGGCCGCACCAGCGCCGCTGAGCGCGCGCTGATCCTCAACCGCATTGCCGATCGCATCGAAGAAAACCTGCCCGCGCTCGCTGCCGCCGAAACATGGGACAACGGCAAGCCGATCCGCGAAACCACCGCTGCCGATCTGCCGCTGGCTGTCGATCACTTCCGCTATTTCGCCGGTGTCATCCGCGCACAGGAAGGCGGCATTTCGGAGATCGACCACGACACGGTCGCCTATCACTTCCACGAACCGCTGGGCGTTGTCGGCCAGATCATCCCGTGGAACTTCCCGATCCTGATGGCGGTTTGGAAACTGGCTCCGGCGCTCGCCGCTGGCAATTGTGTGGTGCTGAAGCCCGCCGAACAGACCCCGGCCTCGATCCTCGTCCTGATGGAACTGATCGGCGATCTGCTGCCCGCAGGCGTGGTCAATATCGTCAATGGCTTTGGTCTCGAAGCTGGCAAGCCGCTGGCATCCAGCCCGCGCATTGCCAAGATCGCCTTCACCGGCGAAACCACAACCGGCCGCCTCATCATGCAATATGCGAGCCAAAACCTCATTCCGGTTACGCTGGAGCTTGGCGGCAAGTCGCCCAACATCTTCTTCAAGGATGTGGCAGCGGAAGACGACGACTTCCTCGACAAGGCCATTGAAGGTTTTGTGATGTTCGCGCTTAATCAGGGTGAAGTCTGCACCTGTCCGAGCCGTGCCCTTGTCCATGAATCGATCTACGACAAGTTCATGGAAAAGGCGCTGAAGCGTGTGGAGGCCATCGTGCAGGGCGATCCGCTCGATCCGGCAACGATGATCGGCGCGCAGGCATCAAGCGAGCAGCTTGAGAAGATCCTGAGCTATCTC
Organism: Pseudomonadota bacterium; assembly: GCA_023451915.1. The sequence continues at coordinate 5,178 of JAEXXS010000461.1, forward strand.
GATATTGGTCGCCAGGAAGGCGCGGAAGTGCTGACCGGCGGCGAACGCAATGTTCTGCCGGGCGATCTGGCGGGCGGCTATTACGTCAAGCCGACCGTGTTCAAGGGCAACAACAAGATGCGTATCTTCCAGGAAGAAATTTTTGGACCGGTCGTGTCTGTTGCAACCTTCAAGGACGATGCCGAAGCGCTCTCGATTGCCAATGACACGCTCTATGGTCTCGGCGCCGGTATCTGGACCCGTGACGGCACACGCGCCTATCGCTTCGGTCGCGCCATTCAGGCGGGCCGCGTGTGGACCAACTGCTACCATGCCTATCCAGCCCATGCGGCCTTCGGCGGTTACAAGCAGTCGGGCATCGGTCGCGAAAACCACCTGAAGATGCTGGAGCATTATCAGAACACCAAGAACATGCTGGTGAGCTATAGCCCGAAGAAACTCGGCTTCTTCTAAAGCATGTCGCGGAAAAGTGGGAACCGGTTTTCCGATCACGACATGCGTATAAACTAAGGACGTTATATTCAGGCTATGGCGGCCTGCAAACGGAATTCTTCTCCGCTTCCGGTGCTCACGTACCTTCAAGTAAGCTCCGCTCCGGTTCTCGAAGAACACCATTTTCGGCACGCCATAGCCAGAATCTAAACACCCCTTGTCTTCGTTACATAGCGAGCTGCAATGCGGGGAATTAACGTCTCCGCATTGCGTCTGATCAAAGAACATCCCCGTCTTCCATGTCAGTATTGCGTTGGAAGAACGGTATCAGTTTACCCTCCCAAGGGGACTGACGAAGGGGCCTGGGCGAAAATGCCCGGGCGACCCTTACGGCCCACAAGCCGTACGCGGCAGGCTGGACGCGGCAACAGGGTGCACCATATTTCCGACTACATTTCTTCCGTCCCGTCACGGGGGACAGCTTGAAAGAAACTCAATTCGATAACGAAGGAGAGACTTCATGGCCAAGACAATGAAAGCGGCAGTGGTACGCGAATTTGGCAAGCCGTTGACAATCGACGAAGTGCCGATACCCGAACCGGGACCGGGACAGATTCAGGTTGCCATTCAGGCTTCCGGCGTCTGCCACACCGATCTTCATGCCGCCGAAGGCGACTGGCCGGTGAAGCCCAATCCGCCGTTTATCCCCGGCCATGAAGGCGTGGGTTTCGTGTCGGGGGTTGGGGCTGGCGTCAAGCATGTGAAGGAAGGCGACCGCGTTGGCGTTCCCTGGCTTTATACGGCCTGCGGTCATTGCCGCCACTGTCTCGGCGGTTGGGAGACGCTCTGCGAAGAACAGCTCAATACCGGTTATTCGGTCAATGGCGGCTTTGGGGAATATGTGGTTGCCGACCCGAATTTCGTCGGCCATTTGCCGAAGAATATCGATTTCAACGAGATCGCCCCGGTGCTTTGTGCGGGTGTGACCGTCTATAAGGGCCTCAAGGTCACCGACACCAAGCCGGGCGACTGGGTGGTGATTTCCGGTGTCGGCGGTCTTGGCCATATGGCGGTGCAATATGCCAAGGCCATGGGGCTCAATGTTGCAGCCGTCGATATCGACGATAAGAAACTCGACCTAGCCCGCAGCCTTGGCGCGACGGTGACGGTTAATGCTAAGACGAACAACGACCCGGCAGCCTATATCAAGAAGGAAACCGATGGCGGCGCGCAAGGCGTGCTGGTGACGGCGGTTTCGCCCATCGCCTTCGAACAGGCGCTCGGCATGGTGGCGCGTGGCGGCACGGTATCGCTGAACGGCCTGCCGCCGGGCGATTTTCCGCTGTCGATTTTCAACATGGTGCTAAACGGTGTCACTGTGCGCGGGTCGATCGTCGGCACCCGGCTTGATTTGCAGGAATCGCTCGACTTCGCAGCCGACGGCAAGGTCAAGGCGACCATCCGTACCGGGAAACTCGAGGACATCAACTCCATCTTCGATGATATGCGTAAAGGCAATATCGAAGGCCGCGTCGTGATGGATCTGACGCAATAAAGCGTGCAGGATAGGCTTTACGCGATCTGAGCGGGCGGACTTGGTTCGCCCGCTTGCCTGTGAGGGAGGAGAAAATGCTGCAAGAAAATCCGCAAAGCGGCGCGCAGGACAACGGCAAGGGGCAAGTCAGCGCCACGCCTGCCGCGCTTGATCTCATTGCCGAATTGCAGGCCGAATATGGGCCGATCATGTTCCATCAGTCGGGCGGCTGCTGCGATGGGTCTTCGCCCATGTGCTATCCGCAGGGCGAGTTTGTCCTCGGAGACAACGATGTCAAACTGGGCGAGATAGGCGGCGCGCCGGTCTATATCAGCGGCCCGCAATATGAAGTCTGGAAGCACACCGAACTCATCATCGATGTGGTTCCGGGGCGCGGAGGCATGTTCTCGCTCGATAACGGGCGCGAAGTGCGGTTTCTAACGCGATCCCGCATATGTTCGATCCCCTGAAAGCTTTGGCCTTTTCGTTATCCGGCGAACAAGATATCCAAAGCACATCCCGAAAAGTGTGAAACGGTTTTCGGCTCAGATGTGCGCAGTAAAAAAATGTACATCCCGAAAAGTGTGAAACGGTTTTCGGATCAGATGTGCGTAAAATAAAAGCAAGTTCTTCGGGGAGGAAGACGATTCTCTATGGCTGCAACAGGCAAAAGAGCGACGATACACGATGTGGCGCGTTTGGCGGGCGTGTCGATCAAGACCGTTTCACGCGTTTATAACGACGAGCCGAATGTGCGCGAGGCCATCCGCGAAAAGGTCCGCGAAGTGGGGCAGGAACTGCGCTACCGGCCAAACGCGGCTGCGCGCAATCTGGTGGAGCGCCGCTCGCATCTGATCGGTCTTTTCTTCGAAAATCCGAGTTCCAGCTATGTCGCCGAATTGCAGATGGGCGCGCTGGAGCGTCTGCGTGGCACGCGCTATCGTCTCTTGATCTTTCCGGTCGAGAACCGTGCCGATATCCGCGGCGCGCTAATCGAAACCGCCCATGCGTCGGGTCTCGACGGCATCATCGTGACGCCGCCCATGTCAGACGATCCGGAAATCTTGCAGGAGCTTTCAGCGTCGGCCATGCCTTTTGCGCGCGTGGCAGGCGATGTCAATGTGCATCCGACCGACAGTGTTTCCATTGATGATGAGGCCGCAGCCGTCGATCTGATGGATTATCTGCTGAAACTCGGTCACCGGAAGATCGCCATCATCATCGGCGATCCGACCCACCGTTCGGCTGAATTGCGGCTTGCCGGATATCGAAAGGCGCTGGAGGCGGCAGGCATCGAGCGCAACCCGGATTACGAAGCGCAAGGTGGCTTCAGTTTTGCCAGCGGCCTTGTGGCGGGAAAGAAGCTTCTTTCTCTGGAAAGCCGACCAACCGCGATCTTCGCGTCCAATGATGATATGGCGGCGGCCGTGGTGCAGATGGCGCATGACCATAATTTGTCGGTTCCGGGCGATCTCACCGTGGTTGGTTTTGATGACAGTTCGATTGCCAGCATGGTGTCGCCGCAGATCACCACGGTGCGCCAGCCGATCTTCGAGATGACGCGGGGTGCAGCTGATATGTTGTTGAACCATATCGAAAACGGCCAGACCTCACCGGCCCGAAAGATCGACTACAAGCTGATCATTCGCCAATCTGCCGGCAAGGCGCCAGAATAAGCGCCGCGCTCAGCTTTCTGAGGGGGCCGGAAAGAACCGCTCGCGCGCATACAGGCTACCGAAGATCATGTCATATTGCAGCATCTGGTAATCGCGCAAAAGCGGTGCGAATGGCGGGCGCTGCTGCCAGCCTTCGTCCGCATTTTCATCGCCATCGAACACGGCATGCGCATCGACGACACGATACTGGTCGTGCAGTTGACGCAGGAAACCGGTGTAATAGGGGTGCTGCATTCCGGCCATTTCGAGTATCTGCATCGGCAGAAAAGCCGGGCTGATCGTGCCGGTTCCACGTTCCGCGCCGCGCTTGTTCGACCACAGCACCAGCGGCGTCTCATGCTGAAGAAGCATGTCGGCGGCGGGCGCGATGCGGCTTGCAACCCGCTCCTGCATGAAGCCGGTTTCTGTATAGACGGGCCCGAGCGGCGGCAGATGATCGCCGAAGAACACCAGAATGGTCTCGCGTTCGCGCTTCGATGCCCAGTCCATCAAACGGGCGAGGCTGGCATCGGCATCCATCGCGCCTTGCGAATAGCTGCGGATCGACTGGCGTACGGCTTCACTGGTGTCGGCCTGCACATCGAGCTTGGAATCCGGATAGCGGTTGGCCTCATAGGGG
>JAEXXS010000437.1 GCA_023451915.1 Pseudomonadota bacterium
AGCTTGCGGAACAGGCCGCTCATCTTGCCGACATTGTCGAACAGGGACTGAACCGCGCCCTGTGGGTCCTTGGCCTTCTGCTTCTGGAATTCCTTGAACATGCCTTCCAGCATGGTCAGATCAGCGCCGCCGGAGAAGCTTTCCTTGCCGGATGTTATAACAACGCCCTTGATCTTGTCGTCGGCGACCACCGCATCGATAATGGCGTTCAGTTCCTGCATCACCTCGACGGTAAACACATTCATCGACTTTTCAGGCATGTCCCAGGTAACGAGGGCAATGCCGTCGGCGTCGGTCTCAACTTTGAAATTCGTGTAAGCCATTCGTAAAAACCTCCCTCGCCCTTATACGCGCTCGATGATCGTCGCCGTGCCCATGCCCGCGCCGATGCACAAAGTGACCAGCGCAGTGTTGAGATCGCGGCGTTCCAATTCATCCAGCACCGTACCGAGGATCATCGCGCCGGTGGCACCGAGCGGATGGCCCATGGCAATCGCGCCGCCATTCACGTTGATCTTGTCGTGCGAAATATCGAAAGCCTGCATGTAACGCAGCACCACAGCGGCGAAGGCCTCATTGAGCTCGAACAGGTCGATATCCGAAATCTTCAGCTTCGCCTGCTTGAGCAGCTTTTCGGTCACATCGACTGGGCCGGTCAGCATCAGCGCCGGTTCGGAGCCGATATTGGCGAAAGCGCGGATGCGCGCGCGTGGCTTGATGTCAAACGCCTTGCCCGCCTTTTTGGAGCCAACCAGAACGCCTGCCGCACCATCGACGATGCCCGACGAATTACCGGCATGGTGCACGTGATTGACCGTTTCGATTTCCGGATGCGCTTGAATGCCGACAGCATTGAAGCCGCCCATTTCACCCGGCATTACGAAGGACGGGTTCAGCTGGCCCAGCGCCTGCATGTCGGTCGAAGGGCGCATATGCTCGTCATGATCGAGAATGGTCAGGCCGTTCTGATCCTTGATCGAAATGACCGAATTCTTGAAATAGCCCTTTTCCCACGACTTGGCGGCGCGCTTCTGACTTTCGACAGCATAGGCATCGACGTCGTCGCGGCTGAAACCGTATTTCGTGGCGATCAGATCGGCGGAAACGCCCTGCGGCATAAAATAGCCGGGGAAGCCGACCGATGGGTCCATATACCAGGCGCCGCCCGACATGCCCATGCCGACGCGCGACATGCTTTCAACGCCGCCAGCAATCACCAGTTCGTCAGCGCCGAAGGCGACCTTCGCGGCAGCCAGATTGATCGCATCGAGACCGGAAGCGCAGAAGCGCGAAATCTGGATGCCGGGGGCCTTGAAGTCGTAACCGGCTTCGAAAGCGGCAGAGCGCGGAATGACGGCACCGGCTTCGCCGACCGGATCGACACAGCCGAAAATAATGTCATCGACCTTTGCGGTATCGATGCCGTTGCGGTCGCGCAGCGATTCCAGAACCTTCGCACCCAGACGCACGGCAGGCACTTCGTGCAGGCTGCCGTCCTTCTTGCCGCGCCCGCGCGGCGTCCGCACGTGATCGTAAATATAAGCCTCAGCCATTTTTGCTCCTTCCCGCCGGGCCCGAAGAACCCGGCCTAATCTTCAAAATGTCAGCAGAAAATCAAAATGCGTCCGCAGGCAGCGCCATCATGCTCTCCGCACCCGACTGGATGCGCGCCAGATGAGCGGCGCTTTCCGGCATGATACGCTCGAAATAGTACCGGGCGGTCACGAGTTTCGCTTCAAGATAAGCCTTGTTGCCTTCGCCTGCCGCGAGCTTTTCTTCGGCGACCTTGGCCATGCGGCCCCACATCAGACCCAGCGCAACCAGACCGAACAGATGCATATAGTCATTCGACGCGGCACCAGCATTATCGGGCTTCGCCATGGCGTTCTGCATCAGCCACATGGTGGCGGCCTGAAGGTCGTTCAGACCCTTCTTCAGATGCTTGGTGAAGAAGGACAGCTTTTCATTGTCGCGATTGGCTTCGCAAAATTCAGCCACTTCCTTGAAGAAGGCGGTAACGGCGCGTCCGCCATTCAGCGCCAGCTTGCGACCCACCAGATCGAGCGCCTGGATGCCGTTCGCACCTTCATAAATCATGGCAATGCGCGCATCGCGCACATATTGGCTCATGCCGTGTTCTTCAATATAGCCGTGACCGCCGAACACCTGCTGCGCCATGACGGCATGTTCAAAGCCCTTGTCGGTCAGAACGCCCTTCAGCACCGGCGTCAGCAGACCAACCAGATCGTCGGCCGCCTGACGCTCGGCCTCGTCACCGGAGCGATGCGCAATATCGGAATTCAGCGCCGTCCAGAGGAGAAGCGCCCGGCCAGCCTCGTTGAAAGCACGGATCGTCATCAGGTTGCGACGGATATCGGGATGCACGATAATCGGATCGGCCTTCTTTTCCGGCTCTTTCGCGCCGGTAAGGGCGCGGCCCTGAATGCGCTCGCGGGCATAGATCGCGGCATTCTGATAGGCCGTTTCTGCAATCGAAAGCCCCTGTAAAGCGACGCCCAGACGCGCTTCATTCATCATGGTAAACATGGCGCGCAGGCCCTTATGTGCCTCGCCGATCAGAAAGCCGGTCGCCTCGTCATAATTCATGACACAGGTGGCATTGCCGTGAATGCCCATCTTTTCTTCAATGGACCCACAGGAAACGCCGTTGCGCGCACCGGGGTTGCCGTTTTCATCGAGAATGAACTTCGGCACGATGAACAGCGAAATGCCCTTCACGCCTTCCGGCGCGCCGTCGATACGGGCGAGCACCAGATGGATGATGTTCTCCGCCATGTCATGTTCGCCAGCCGAGATGAAAATCTTCTGGCCGGAAATCTTGTAGGAGCCGTCGCCCTGCGGCGCAGCGCTGGTGCGCAGAAGGCCCAGATCCGTGCCGCAATGCGGCTCGGTCAGGTTCATCGTGCCGGTCCAGGTGCCTTCCACCATCTTCGGCAGATAGGCGTCCTTCTGCTCATCCGTGCCGTGGGTGAGGATCGCGGCAATCGCGCCCTGCGTCAGGCCGGGATACATGGTGAGCGCCATGTTGGACGACGACATATATTCCGCAACTGCCGTGTGCAGCAGATAGGGCAGGCCCTGGCCGCCAAACTGTTCCGGCACAGCAAGGCCGAGCCAGCCGCCTTCGCGATAAAGATCGAAGGCTTCCTTAAAACCCTTCGGCGTGGTGACGCTGCCATCGGAGGCGCGCTTGCAGCCTTCGCGGTCTCCGCTGTGATTGACGGGAAACAGGGTGCCCTCAGCAAGCTTCGCACCTTCCGACAGGATTGCCTCGACCACGTCGGGCGACGCGTCGGCAAAGCCCGGCAGATTGTTGTAACGCTGATAGTTCAGAACGTCGTTGAGCACGAAATTCGTATCTGCAACGGGCGCGCGATAGCTCGGCATCAAAATCCTCCAAATTCATCCCCTGGGCCAGCCCGTAACAGACGGATACCGGCTCAAACCGTGTTTCACACCTGCTGTGTGCTTTATAAGCAAAAACACTGTGACAGCCTGCATGTTGCAACAAAAACGGACGTTCTCACTCGAAAACTTGCCATTTTTGCAGCATTCTGGCCAGCCTCAACCAAAAATGAGGTCGCGGGTGACCAGTTCGGACTCGAAACTAGCGCAATTTGACGTTTCCGTAAACGTCAAAATTTCGCGAGCAGTCGCGCTGTGGGAAAGAGATGGTATGGACGGCCATGCTGGCCTTGGGCGGCGGGACCCGCGCAGTTTGGGCAGAAGCCCCACGCGGAACTAAAAACTGGCCCGCAAGAATCAAACATTAAAAAAACGATCGCTCATATAAAAGTGCCACCGACCTTTTGCGGTTTCATAAAATTGTAAAATACATCAATAATAAGCTGCCTTCCTATTAAGGCGAATTTTAAAAATTGGGAGAAGTTCGATGCATACCATACGCAATTCTGTAAGCACTGCTGCAATCGAATTTAAAGATGTATTAAAAGGTCTTTCTTC
>JAEXXS010000439.1 GCA_023451915.1 Pseudomonadota bacterium
CAGGCCATCGGTCGTATTCTGTGCGAACAGACCATATTCGAGGCGGTGGAAACCGGTGAAATCCTCCGACTTCTCGCCATTTTCATGATCGTCGGCACGGCTGTCGATGGATGCATCGAGATCGGCGAAAAGTTCGGCAATCGGCTCGATCTTTTCATAGGAGACGCGGGAAGAGGGATAGAGTTCCTTGGCCTTCGCCAGATCGCCAGCCTTGATCGCATCCGTGAAAGCCTTGGTGTCCTTCACGAGAATGTCGAGGTGCTCCTGCACATAGACTTTATAGTCGGCAATCGGCTGGACAAGGTCCAGCGGCGAAACTTCGGCCTTGGCAGCGCCGAAGCTGAGGGAAAGCGCGACAGCGCAGGCCGATGCCAGTAATGGCAGACGATACTTCATAGTGAGTCTCTCCATGATGGTGACAAATTACCCTCCGGCGTTTTGCGGCCCGCTCGCCGCAAGCAATCCGCGTGCATAATAATCCTGATCGTCCTTCACGCCGGGAAGCGCGAAGAAATATCCGCCGCCGATGGGCTTGATATATTCTTCCAGCGGCTCGCCATTGAGGCGGTTCTGGACGGTGATGAACCCTTTTTCGAGATCGGCCTGATAGGCGATGAAAAGAAGCCCCATATCGAGCTGCCCCGACTTGGTAACGCCGTTCGAATAGTTGAACGGACGACGCAGGATCAGGTTTTCATGCGCCTTGGCGTCACGCGGATTGGCGAGCCGAATGTGCGAATCCATCGGCGTGACCTTGCCGTCCTTATCCTTGGCGTAATCCGGCACGTCTGTTTCGGTCTTGCCGTCGAATGGCGCGCCGCTATCCTTGCGCCGACCGAAAATCGTTTCCTGCTCCTGCAGGGGCGTACGGTCCCAGCGCTCCACCATGTTGCGGATGATGCGCACCGCGACATAGCTGCCATTGGCCGCCCAATCGGGCTCTTCGCTTTCCTTCTGCACCCAGACGACCTGCTGCATCAGCTTCTTGTCGGACGCATCCGGATTGGCCGAACCATCGCGGAAACCGAGGAAATTGCGCGCGCTTTCCTTGGCTTTTGCCGAATGCGGCGGCTGCACCGGCACGGTGCCTTCCTGCTTCCAGCGCACCATCAGCAAATCCGGCATGTTCTTCATGATGTCGCGCAGCGCGTGAATATTGGTGTCCGGCGTATTAGAGCAGAACTGGATCATCAGATCGCCATGGCAGATATCTTTCTGCAAGGCATCATTGGGAAAGCCGGTCATGCGCTGCAGCCGTTGCGGCTTTACAGGCTTCAGACCAAAACGGTCATCGAATAGCGAATGGCCGAGAGCGACCGTTATGGTCAGATTGTCCGGTGTCACGGTCGGGCCCAGAATGCCCGAATCCGATGGCGGAAACTTTGCATCCAGCTGCTGCGGCTCGCCGCCCTTCATCAAAAAGGCTGCGCGCTCGGTCAAAAGCTTGAACATGCGCTCAAGCTCCCCGCGATCCCGCGCCAGAACGTCGAAGGCGGCAACCAGACCAGCCGCCGGGCGCGGATTGACAATGCCCGGTTGATGCTTGCCATGGAACGGCTGGCTTTCATGCATCTTGTCGCTTTCCGGCGCATTGGTCACGCTGTCGGAAGACAGCGCATGGGCCGGTTGGGGGTTCAACACGCCAGCCACCGCGCCGGCAACGCCGGTTGCCCCGGCGCCAAGCAGCAAGGCACGGCGTAAAGGTGAAACGGGATTATCGGTTTTCAAAAATTTTTTGGTCATTAATCCACTCCCAATTGATCGCGGAGTTTAGAGAATTGGGCGGCGAGCGAAGCTGCGCCGTCCTTGATCTTCGCCTTCTCATCAGACGAGAGATTGTCATAGGCCTTGAAACCATTGCCTTCGGCATCGGCGCTCAACAGAGCCTTCACCGCGGCCAGTTCCTTGTCGACGCCTTCAAAAGCCTTCGCATCGACCTTGTCCACGATGGGACGCAACACATCAGCCGTCTTGGCCGCGCCGTCCAGGAGACCGGCAAAAGCCTGTAGATCTGTGTGGGCATAATGGTCCTCACCCGTATCGCCTGCCGTAGAGGCGAAGCGATCAAGCGCCGACGCCGTGCCTGCCAGCATGCGGTCCGGCGAAATACGCAGGGCGCGAATTCGCTCCTTCAGCGCACCGGCATCCTGTGTCAGCTTATCGGCGACCGGGGCCAGACCCTCAGCCGATTTCTGCTCGAACAGGCCATATTCGATGCGATGCAGGCCGCCGAAAGCGGCATCCTGCTCGCGCTTTTCGAAATAATCCGCGCGGGCATTGATGGCCGTATCCAGATCGGAAAAGGCTTCCGAAACTGGCGCAATGCGGGCATAGGCTGCGCGGGCCGAAGCATAGGCAGCCTGCGCGGCTTCAAGATTGCCGCTCGTCACAGCAGCCGACAGAGCGCCGGTCGCCTTCTGGAACTCCGACACTTCGGTTGCAAGATAGATCTGATATTCCGCCAGCGCGCCGATAAAGGCGTTCAGCGGCAGTTTCTTGCCCTTTTCGGCATCGCTTGCGGCGGATGGTGTCACCGTCAGCTTGCCGCGCGGATTGGAAAGCAGGCCGCAGGTAATCTGATATTCGCCGGGAGCTAGCTTTGCCGTAATGGTTTGCTTGAAACCGGGCGCGATATTCTCGCGCTCTTCCAGCACCATGACGCCATCGAGGATTTCCCATTCGACGGTGCGGTCGGACTTGTTGACGATCTCGAATACCGAGCGGCCAGCGGGAACGGTCAATTCGTTCGGCTCGCAATTTTTCGCGTTGATCGCCACCTGAATTTTGCCTTCGGCATCGGCATGGCGCGCCTTGTCCGACACGCGCGAAGCGTAATAGAAGGCTGCGCCCGCCGCGACGAGCAACAGCACGGCCAGCACCAATCCGATGCGAACCAGATTGCGGGAAAACGGCTCGGTGGCTTTTGGCTTCGACATGAAAAATCTCTTCAACTAGGCGCTATGCTTGGCCTGCGCCGACTGAACGGGCGCAGAAGACGGCATCAGAAAAAGAACGAGCGCGGGAACAAGGAAGGCGACATAGGCCACGACCTCGCTTACCGTCGGCGTGGCGATATAGCCGAAGATACCGGCCAGAACCGAGCCGAGCGCGCTGTCGAGCGGCAGGACGTCGCTTGCGTCGAAAACCACAGCCTGGAAATGGTTCCAAAGACCGGCTTCATGCAGCGCCATCACGGAATTCGCCAGAATACCGGCAGCAATGATCAGGATGAGAACGCCGGTCCAACGGAAGAAACGGCGCAGATTGAGCTTCAGACCGCCCCTATAGATGCCAAAGCCAACGGCGGCGGCAAGCAGCACGCCCAACAGCGCGCCGAACGGCGCTGCCGGTCCCTCGCTTTGCTGGAACGCGGCCAGCAGGAAGAACACTGACTCGAGCCCCTCGCGGGCAACGGCGAAGAACACCATCAAAATGAGGCCCACACCCTTATGCGTCGGCGTCTCGAAAGCCGCGTCGATGGAATGGTGCAGCTCGGCCTTGATGGAGCGCGCAGCCTTGCGCATCCAGAACACCATGGAAGTGAGCACGAAAACGGCGATCAATCCGATGCCGGCTTCGAAAAGCTCCTGCGCCTTTTGCGGAAACTCGGCGCTCAGAATTTGCAGGATCGCGCCAACGGTAAGCGACATGGCAAGCGCCAGCAGAATGCCGATCCAGACAACCGGCATCCAGGCGCTGCGCCCCGTCTGATGTAGATAGCTCGCGATGATGCCGACGATCAGCGCTGCCTCCACGCCTTCGCGGAACATGATGAGAAACGGTACGAGCATTGCGATCTATCCAAACAGACAGAGAAACCGGCCCGCCCCTTCGACCCCGTTCTCAATCAGGCTAAGCCTTCTTCAATTGGTCACCTTTTATAATCAGCACGATGCCACTGCAAGAAAAATGAACATGACTGCGTTAGGAATGTTTTAGAAGTATTCTAATGATTTCATGCGTTTATGGGGTCAATTAAGGCATGACTGACGCACTGGAGTAGACAGGCGCGGGCGACTCAAGCCCTATCCTACGGAAATGATTTTGAATTTTCTGCGCCGCAACCTGAACCGAAATGAAACACAACCCTCGTTTGTATTGCGGCAGCGCGATCATAAAGCCGTGAAAAAGTTCATAATCTTCCGAAATCGACAAAAAAAGTCGACTAAGGGGTTGAACAATCCGGCTGACTGATCCATATCGGGGTTACTTACCGCTGTGCCTCCTCCCATTGCGCGCGGTAAGTGTTCCCCTCTGGAGGTTTGCCCAAGTGGCACCTTCATAACTAAGCCGGACTTTCTAGTCCGGCTCTTTTTTTGCCC
>JAEXXS010000445.1 GCA_023451915.1 Pseudomonadota bacterium
TTGGGCACCAGACTGTCGAGCGTCACCATCTCGAGAGCCGTCTGTTCGGGAGCAGGTTTCTTCAACATGTCCCAATGAATCACAAACCCCTGAACAAGGCCAGGGGTTTGTCAGCAGTCTGAGCCGCATCTTCATGCGGCTTTTCGTTGGAAACGGGAACAAATTCAGTTCACATGATCCCGGCCCTTGGTTTCAGGTGTGGTGATCATCACATAGATCGCGGGAGAAGCAACGAACGGGATACGCCATGCCCATTCGACAAAGGCTTCCGATCCGAAATGACCGATGACGGCACCGATAACGGCTGTGGCAATCACATTGCCTGCAGGTCCGCCGATCATCGGAAAGCCGGTCCAAAGCCCACGTTGTTTGGCTGGAAGGCTTTCCGCAATCAGCACCAATGCGCCAGTGGATTCACCACCAATGGCAAAGTCTTGCAGCAGGCGCATAAGAAGGAGCAGGAGCGGTGCGACCACGCCGATCTGCTGGTAGGTTGAGCAGGCCCATAGCGACCGTCGCGCCGCCCATAAGGAATAGGCTGATGACGAGCGCCTGCTTGCGACCGATCCTGTCACCCAGAACGCCGAAGAACCAGCCACCCGCCGGGCGGGCAATGAAGCCCACAGCCTGAGTGGACAGGGCTGCGATCAATCCGGTGATCGGATCGACTGCAGGAAAGAATGCTGTATTGAAGACAAGCGCGGCGCAAAAGGCGAGAACCGCAAAATCATACCACTCGATGATCGTGCCGGTGCTGATGTGCTCATGGATGCTCCTCCGCTGCACAGAATTTTAAAAAGCCGGTTCCTCGATACCGGCTCCCTATAATCATATCATTTGCAACGATGCCCAGTTCATTGCAATAGCAACGTTACATATGCAATGAACTGGTGTGTTATTTTGGAGGAAAGTGCAGACCGCAGATCTGGGCCGGGCGATGCTTAAAAGTGGTGTGAACCGTCTGGGGGGCGGTCGAGGTTTGAGGTCTCCCGTGAACCGCAATCTTTCCGGTCTACGGATGGGCCGTGTTTGTAAAAAAGCCTTTGAAATTGTTCGTCCATTCCGTGAAACTGTTTGAAATGCAAAGACTTTGTGAGGGGCATGTAGTGGGTATGGGAACGTTCTTTCCCTATCGGCTTGCGATTGTCGCGGAAGCATTTTCCCGGCAACACGTTGCAGTCTTTGGCCATAAATATGGGTTGATGTGAGAAGAATGGAGTTTCTTATTTCTGTTTGCGGAGGCAGGGTCCATCGATTCGGTGCAGTTAGCCCAGCGCACATCGCTCGACAAGGTGCAGGTCAGCCGCGCCGCCAGTCGGCTTGAGGCGAAGGGCCTGATTGTCCGCGCCGTATCCGAAGAAGACCGGCGTTTGCGGCACTATGCTATCACGAATGCGGGACAGACCCTGTTTCAACAAGTCTTCGGCGAGGTCGATGCTCGGGCCAATGCCATATTGGGCGCCATGTCCGAGCGGGACAGGCAGGCGCTGGGAACCGGCATTGCCGCGCTGCACAACGCGGTAAGTTACGTGACCGCGGCGGAATAAAGCAAGTCCTATCGCGGGGGGTGTGCGCCGGAGAGGCGCGCAAGTCCGTCGAGAAAATGCCCGGCGTCTGGGCCCAGCTCTTTCAGCATCTCCGCCTGAAATTCGTCGGCGATCTGGCCAAGCCGGTGCATCAGCGCTTCCCCCTTGGGGGTGAGGGCGAGCACAATCAATCTGCGGTCGATATTGTTATCCGACTTGTGAAGCAGGCCAGCACTCTCCAAACGCGTTGCCGCCCGGCTGACAATCGACTTGTCGAGATTGACACGGGTGTTAATGTCGCGAATGCTGACTTCGCCGCTACGATAGAGATGCGCCAGCACGCGCCATTCGGGAATAGTCAGTCCTGCTTCGGCGGCGTAGCGTTTTGAAAACCGCTCGCTGATCCGCTGGGCCACAACACTCAGCCGATAAGGCAGGAAACTGTCGAGTTCGAACGGCATGCACGTCTCCTTTTTTGCAGGAAGGGAGCAGAGTTTCATTGCAAATACAACGGAAAAACAATCTCTATACAAGACCCGTTGACGTCGTTGCATTCGCAACGTTATTATCGTTGTAGATGCAACGAATTTGCCGGAGGATTAAACATGTCCACGCACGCGATCCCGCAGGGCATGGTCCGCGCATCGGTAACGACCGGAACGGTTGAGGGCTATATGCCCGGTTTCGGCAACGATTTTGAAACCGAGGCGCTGCCTGGCGCATTGCCGCAAGGCCAGAATTCACCGCAGAAATGCAATTACGGGCTTTATGCCGAGCAGCTATCCGGCACTGCGTTCACCGCGCCGCGCGGTCAGAACGAGCGGACCTGGTGCTATCGCATTCGTCCGTCCGTGCGTCATACAGGCCGTTTCAAGCTGATCGACGTGCCCTACTGGAAGACTGCGCCAAATCTGCCGGTCGGGGATCCGCAGCGGCGCAGTATCACCAGTCTCGGACAATATCGCTGGGACCCGATCCCGCTGCCGGGGGCCGATGATGATCTGACGTGGATCACCGGCATGCGCACCATGACCACGGCGGGTGACGTGAATATCCAGATTGGCATGGCAAGTCATGTCTATCTGATCACCCGTACGATGCAGGACGAGTATTTTTACTCCGCTGACAGCGAATTGCTGGTCGTACCGCAGGAAGGACGTCTGCGTTTCTGCACGGAGCTTGGCATCATCGATCTTGAACCCAAGGAAATCGCCATCCTCCCGCGCGGCCTCGTCTACCGCGTCGAGGTGCTTGAGGGACCATGCCGCGGTTTCGTCTGCGAGA
>JAEXXS010000479.1 GCA_023451915.1 Pseudomonadota bacterium
TGACCGGGTTTGAGCTGATGCCGCGTGTCGGGGTCGAGTTCACCGTGCGTCATGTCGATGGCGCTCGCGATCCGCTGGAAAGCCCGCATGACTGGTATGTGCTGATCGATATTTCCTCCACGCGCTCGGAAGAAGATGCGCGCACCACGCTGGAAACCATTCTGCACGAAGCCTTCGACGCGGATATTCTGCAGGATGCGGCGATTGCAGAAAGTGTCGCGCAGGCGCAGTCCTTCTGGAAAATGCGTGAGGAAATGTCCTGGGCGCAAAAGCCCGAAGGCGGCTCGATCAAGCACGATATTTCCGTGCCGGTCTCCTCCATCCCGGCCTTTATCCGCGAAGCCAATGCGGCAGTGCTGGAGATGATCCCCGGCGCGCGCATCGTCTGCTTTGGCCATATCGGCGATGGCAACCTGCATTATAACGTGTCGCAGCCGGTCGGCGCGGACAAACAGGAATTCCTCTCCCATTGGGGCGCGCTCAATCACCGTATCCACACGATTGTTGCAAGTTACAGGGGATCAATTTCCGCCGAGCATGGCATTGGTCGTCTGAAACGCGATGAGCTTGCACATTTCAAGCAGCCTTTCGCGCTCGATCTGATGCGCCGCATCAAGACGGCCTTCGATCCGGCGGGGATTATGAACCCGGGCAAGACGCTGTAAAACAAACAGAATTGCGATTTTCATAACGGGCGGTTTCTCCGCCCGTTTTGCTATCGGTAAACGCATATTAGGAAGAATTTCTGAATTCTTACACCTGGTTGCAATCTGCTAACCAAAGGAAAAAGCAGGGAAAAGTTAACCCAACTCCTTAAGGCCGTCGGTAACAAACGCGGTCTATTCTCCATCTCAACGAGGGCGGAAAGCCCAATCAAAGAGAAGCTGGAATAACCGGCTCTCGACAGAGACAGAGAGACAGAGGCGTTGACAATGATGAGCAAGGGACTGAAGCCAGACTGGGCAGGCCGTGAACTGCGGCTCGATCCGTTTCACTTTCCGCAGGTGGTGAGCTACGCATCGCACGACGGCCATTCCGACGTCACCTTCACCATCACCGAGCGAGGCGCGGTCATTCGGCAGGTTCTGCCGTCGAGCGGCCTGCCCATGTCGATTGCACTGCCGATCCACGCTTTTGTCGGTGTGGTGGCCCGCGCAGTCGAAGACGAATATGGCGAAATCACCGTCACGCTGGAACTGATGCATCAGGACCCGCAGCTTTCCGTGCCGCTTCTGGTGGCGCATGATCTGACCGATGTTGCCGCCGACTGGCGCGCCTGGGCGGCTGCGTTCAACCTGCCGATGATGCTGGTAGAAGAAGACGGCGTCGCCCGTCCGCTTTACGAAAGCACCGGCCCGGTTCGCACCGGCCAGCCGCAGGCTCGCCGTCAGGGACATGAGACACGCCGTCGCCGCCCGCGCTTTCTCGCCCGCCGCAAGGCTGGTACGCTGGGTGTCCGGCTGGTGATCGAAGGCAAGGAAATTATCGCCAGAAATTGACCGCGGCGGAAAAGTTGAACGGGCGGGATTATTCACATTGTCGTGTGATCACGATATCGTCCCATTCTGTCGCTAGCTTTAAGAAACCGCTTCATTTTGAAGCTAAATTTATTGGCTGACCTCCAGACAAAGCCACCCGGATGGGTTTCCCCGTCCGGGTTCTTTTTTTTATATATTTGCGAGATGGAAAAGCGTTCTTTACGGGCCTTCTCAAAAGATAGCGCATCTTTTATATGCCGTAATTATACATTAGAGCGGTTCCGGTTAAAAAGGAATCGTAGAACCGCTCTATCTATTTATTTTCACGCATTATCCGACGCATCGCAGCGGGATCAGAAATCAGTCCAGTGGACTGATTTCCCCGCGTAGGCGCTACGCACTTTTGCTGGAAATGCTCTAGTATTTGATTGCAGATAATCTAATGAATTCTTATTTTTATTGAGGTATATTATGAAAGCTTTCTTTGAATTTGAAAAATTTCTTACCCCTTCACTGGTGAAGCTCGTCTATTGGGCCGGTCTTATTGCGATTGCAGTTGGCACGATGATGCCGATATTTGTTCTGAGCAGTGGAACAGCAAGCGATGTCCCACTGCTTCTCATCGGTGCTATCGCCAGCTTCATCGTTGGAAGTATTTTATGGCGCGTGGTCTGTGAAATTATCATCCTGCTGTTCAGAATCTATGAACGCATGACCGAGATTCGCGATCGGCTTCCGCCTGCATAAAGCGGAGGGGATTTCCCTCCGGTCTATTTCTTGCGGCTCAGAAACGCCATGATGGCCTCCCGCGCTTCGCTGGAGGTCAGGCGTTCGCCGAAAAGCTTCGCCTCGCGCCCGATGCGATCCGCGATATTTTCAGCGGGCAGGCGCATCAGAGAGCGGGCGATCTGCATCGCCTCCGGCGGCTTGGCGGCGATTTCCTCCGCAGCCTTCAGCACTTCCGTTTCAAGCTCTGCGCTTTCCACGATTTTGTAGACGATGCCCGCCTCAAGGGCGGCTTCCGCGTTAAAACCGTTGCCAAGCGCCAGCAGGGCAAAGGCCTTCTGCCGCCCCATCAGGGGCGGGGCAAGCAGGCTGGAACCGGCTTCCGGCACAAGGCCGAGATCAACAAATGGCGTGCGGAACAGGGCGTGTGACGAGGCAAATGTCAGATCGCAATGCAGATGGATCGTCGTGCCGACGCCGATCGCGAGGCCATCAACGCCCGAGACGATCGGCTTTTTGGCGCTCGACAGGGCATAGAGAAAATCCAGAACATCGTGACCCATATTGCCGCCGCCAGCTGCAGCCATGAAGTCCTGCATGTCGTTGCCGGAAGAAAACGCACCCGGCACACCAAGAAACACATGGACGCGCACTGCGTCATCAGCATCGCCATCCTTCAGCGCCTTGGCCATGGCGGCATACATGGCGCGGGTGATGGCGTTTTTCTTGTCGGCCCGGTTCAGCCGGATAATCTGCACCGCATCGCGGCGTTCAACGAGAATATGTTCGCTCACGCTCAAGCCTCCAGCGCGGATTTGGCGGCAGCGAGGCTGGCAGCGCCGGTGATGACGGTGTCTTTCAACGACGATACTTCGGCCAGCATGTTCTCGGCGAAGAAACGGCAGAGAACGGCGCGCCCGTTATCGTCGCCCGCCAGTGCCGCGCGGGCCAGATAAGCGCCGCCGGAAACGAGCGACAGCAGACGCTGGTAAGGCGTTGCACCGGCAAGTGCGGCCTCTGCGCCGCCCTCGGCAACGGTTCTTTGCAGCCAGTCGGTCGCTTCCCGCGCTTCGGAAAGCGCCTTTGCAAGACGCACGCCGGTTTCGCCCAGTTCCGGGCGGTTGGATTCAGCGGCCTTATCGGCATCCTGCTGCAATTCGGCAAGGAAACCCTTGATATGCTCGCCATTGCCGAGCGGCAGCTTGCGCATCACCAGATCGATGGCCTGAATGCCGTTGGTGCCTTCGTAAATCGG
>JAEXXS010000482.1 GCA_023451915.1 Pseudomonadota bacterium
TCATGTCGGCATAGCCGCCCGCATATTCCAGCCAGCGACCATCGCCTTCCGGCGCGATCACCGATGTCACGGTGCGGTCGAGGAAATCGCGATCATGGCTGACCAGAATGACCGTGCCCGGAAAACCCGCCACCAGCTCCTGCAACAGATCGAGCGTTTCCATGTCGAGATCGTTGGTCGGTTCGTCGAGGATCAGCAGATTGGCCGGACGGGCCAGCACACGGGCCAACATCAGACGGGCCCTTTCGCCGCCCGAAAGCTCGCGGATCGGCGTGCGCGCCTGTTCCGGCTGGAACAGAAAATCCTTCATGTAGGAAACGACATGGCGCTGCTCGCCATTGATGACGAGGTTCTCCCCGCGCCCATCGGTCAGGTAATGCGACAACGTCTCATCCAGATTGAGACTGTCACGCTTCTGATCCAGCTCCGCCATTTCCAGATTGACGCCAAGCCGCAACGTGCCGGAATCCGGCGCCAACTTGTCGGTCAGGAGTGAAAGCAGTGTGGTTTTTCCAGCACCATTCGGTCCGACTAGACCGATCCGGTCGCCGCGCTGTACGCGCGTCGAGAAATCCTTGACCAGTACGCGGTCGCCATAGGCCTTGTTCAGCCCCTTGGCCTCAATCACCAGCTTGCCGGATTCCTTGGAATCGCTGGCGGTCAGTACTGCCGTGCCTTGCGCCTTGCGATGATTGCGGAAATCGGCACGCATGGAATGCAGTTCGCCAAGGCGGCGCATATTGCGCTTGCGACGCGCCGTCACACCATAGCGCAGCCAGTGTTCCTCGCGGGCAATCTGACGGCCCAGCTTATGATGATCGCGCTCTTCCTCTTCCAGAACCTTGTCGCGCCATTCCTCGAAATGGCCGAACCCCTGCTCCAGACGACGGGTGATGCCACGGTCGAGCCAGACCGTTGCGCGGCTGACATTTTCGAGAAAGCGGCGATCATGCGAGATCAGCACGATGGCCGAGCGGATCTGGCGTAACTCGCCTTCCAGCCATTCGATGGTCGTCAGATCAAGATGATTGGTCGGCTCGTCCAGCAAAAGCACATCGGGCTGCGGCGCGATCACCCGCGCCAGCGCTGCGCGGCGCGCTTCGCCGCCTGAAAGATGGTCGGGATTTTCCTCGCCGGTCAGGCCCAGATGCTCCAGAAGATAGGTCACGCGATGCGGATCGTCGGTCGGCCCAAGCCCCGCTTCGACATAGGCGCGCACGCTGGCAAAGCCGTCCATGTCCGGCACCTGCGGCAGATAGCGAATGGTCGCGCCCGGATGCTTGAACACTTCGCCCGAGGTCGGCTCGACCATGCCTGCGGCGATCTTCAACAGTGTGGACTTGCCGGAACCATTACGCCCGACCAGCGCGATGCGGTCGCCCTCGCTCACCGAAAGGCTCGCATCCTCCAGAAGCGGCGTGCCGCCGAAGGTGAGCTTGATCTGGTCTAGACGAAGGAGCGGTGGTGCCATGGTGTCTTCTGAGGCTTTCTGGGCGGTTCTCTGGATGGGCTTTAAAATTCCGCCCTGCTTGTCCGCGACAAAAGCCATTCTGTCAAATGGATCGATAAGAAACCGGCATGAAAAACAAACAGGCCGGGTTTCCCCGGCCTGTCCGTGATTGATTTTCAAGCCTGAAGGCTGAAACTTATTGGCCCAAGCTTACTGGCAGCGAGCTTCGTAGATGCGGCCATAATTGTCGCGATAGCGGCAGTACTGGACGCCATTACGCGACTGAGCAGCGCCAACCAGCGTACCTGCGACCGCGCCGATCGCTGCACCGGTGAGAGCGCCGCGGCCATTGCCGCCGATGGCGCCACCAGCGAGCGCGCCGATTGCTGCACCGCCAACGCCGTAACCAGCCGTACGCTGTTCGTTGGTCGTGCATGCTGCTGTTGACAAAGCGAGCACCCCGGCAACCGCAATCATGGAAAGACGTGATTTCATCAAACAATCTCCTGTCAAAGTTGACATTTCAGGTGCCGATTTTGCGTCCCCAATTTCGGCGTCAGCGAATTTACCCGCTTACTGCATTTGAAATACGTTTCGCTATCGAGCGTCAAGCCTTTTCAATCGATAAGGTTAGCGGCACACTGTTGGCATGGTCGGAATTTAAGTTTGCGACAAGTATCGCTAGGCCAGAACGCACAGTAATGTGAAGTGTTCCACGCACTATATTAGAAACTGTCCACGAAGAACCAAAAGGCAAGGTCACGTTGTCTAACGGCCACTCAGCATTTGTGATTGAAAGCCCGTCCAAAGGAGAGAAACTGATGACGCTGAAAAGCGTGCCATCGGGGAAATCATAGGCAAATTCGCCAGATGTCACCGGCCAGGCTTCTTCCGCACCGCTGGAAAGAAACACATCGCGGCCCTTTTCCGCCTGCGCCGTCGCCATGGTGAGATGCAGCAGCGTGTGGTCGGTGCGCTGACCGCCGAAAGCACCGCACAAAATGGCGCGCGTTGCGCCACGGGCAAAGGCTTCCTCGAAAGCCAGTTCGCCATCCGTCATGTCCTTGGCGCGGGGAAAGGTCTTTCGCGGCACATGCGCATATTGCTCGATGAGGGCTTGCGGCGTCGAATCGAAGTCGCCAAGCCAGAGTTCCGGCTCGACGCCCAAGGCTGCCGCATGGCGAATGCCGCCATCGGCGGCCAGAATGCGCGCGCCAGCTATCTGCCGCCGCAGCCGTTCGGTTACGACGAGATCGCCGCCGAGAAGGATGACGAATGTGCTCATAAGCCGCTCATATCATGGGCAAATCGCAGCTGGAAGTCCGCCGTGCCTGAGTTTGCAAGGGTTTTGCCTCTCTTGCCCTTCATCGCCTGACATATTAATGTCGCAACGCTCTAACGGGGTGCCATTTGTTCCCATGAATGGCTGAGAGGTTTTTAAAAAGCCAACCCGCTGAACCTGATCCGGTTTGCACCGGCGGAGGGATTAGATGCTGCTCTGCGGCACGATCCCGAAAAGTGGCAGCCTTGAGTTCCAACTTTTCGGGCATGATTGTGTTCCTGAACCCAAGCGGCGCTATATCCTTTTAACTTGATGAAAGGACGTGCCGTTATGCGGCTGTTATCTTTGCTGGCCTTCTCTTTCGCGGCAGCCGTTAGTGTGGCCCCTGCTGCACAGGCGAAAGACAAACTCACCATCTATACCTATGATAGTTTCATTTCCGAATGGGGTCCCGGTCCCAAGGTGAAGGAAAACTTCGAGAAGGAATGCGATTGCGAGATCAACTGGGTTGCATCCGCTGACGGCGTGGCGCTTCTCAACCGGCTGAAGCTTGAAGGCGGCAACACCAAGGCGGATATCGTGCTTGGCCTCGACGCCAATCTGACCACGGAAGCGCGCGCCACGGGCTACTTCGCGCCAAGCGGCATCGATCTTGGCAATGTCAGCGTGCCCGGTGACTTCAAGGACGATATTTTCGTGCCCTATGACTCTGGCTATTTCGCCATTGTCTATGATTCGGAAAAGCTGCCCAATCCGCCTAAGAGCCTGAAGGAACTGGTCGAAGGCGACCCGTCGCAGAAGATCGTGCTTCAAGACCCGCGCACCTCGACGCCCGGTCTTGGCATGCTCTTATGGATGAAGGCCGTCTATGGCGATCAGGCGGGCGATGCCTGGCAGAAATTGCAGAAGCGTATTCTCACCGTCACGCCCGGCTGGTCGGAAGCCTATGGTCTCTTCACCAAGGGGGAAGCGCCGATGGTGCTCTCCTATACCAGTTCGCCCGCCTATCATGTCATTGCGGAGAAGACGGATCGCTACAAGGCGCTGGCCTATCCGGAAGGCAATTACCTCCAGATCGAGCTTGCCGCTCAGACAACCACCGGCGCGAAGAACCCGCTGGCGCAGAAATTCCTGTCCTTCATGACCGGCCCCGGCTTTCAGGATGTTATCCCGGAAACCAACTGGATGTTCCCGGCAGGCAAGACATCGACGCCCCTTCCCGCCGCTTTCGACGCCTTGCCGAAACCGGAAAAGACCTTGCTCATTCCGTCCGACGAGGTTGCGAAGAACCGCAAGGCCTGGGTCGATGAATGGCTGGCAGCCACCAGCAAATGATCCACGCTCCGGCAGGCAAAGCGACACACTCCACCCCCGCGATGAAACCCGTCGCGGGGGCTTTGGCGCTTGCTTTCCTTGCCGTGCTGGCCGGTGGTGCTCTTGTCGCACTTGCCTTTGAAGCGAGCGGCGGCTTCGATGCCGCCGCAAATTTCGACGCCTATCTCTGGCGAACCGCCCGTTTCACCATCGCACAGGCCATCGCGTCGAGCCTGCTTTCAATCGCCTTTGCTATTCCCGTTGCGCGCGCCTTGCATTCGGAAGCGCATTTTCCCGGACGGGGTTTTATTCTGCGGCTGTTCGCTCTGCCGCTCGCGCTGCCTGCCCTTGTCGCCGTGCTGGGCGTGACCAGCATTTATGGTCGAAACGGCCTCATCGCCCACATGTCGGATGCGGTAGGACACCCTTTCCAGCCGGATATCTATGGCATTACGGGTATTCTGATCGCGCATGTGTTCTTCAACATGCCGCTGGCGGTACGGCTCATCCTCGCCGCTTATGAAACGATACCGGCAGACTATTGGAAACTTGCGGCTCAGCTTGGCATGGGCAATCGCGCCCGTTTCCGGCTGATCGAGTGGCCAGTTATCCGCCGCAGCCTGCCCGGCATGGCGGGGCTGATCTTCATGCTCTGCGTGACGAGCTTCACCACCGTGCTGACGCTGGGCGGCGGTCCGCGCGCGACGACGCTGGAAGTGGCGATCTATCAAAGCCTGCATTTCGATTTTGACCCGGCGCGCGCCGTAGCGCTCACCGTCACCCAGCTTGGGCTGACCTTGTTGATCCTGCTCGCCCTGCGTCTGACCGGGCGTCCTTCCGAAGAAGGTTTTACCCACACGGCGACACCGCGCCGCTATGGCGGGCCTTCCCGGGGTGAACGTCTGCTCAACATTGTCGCTATTCTCACCGGCTTTCTTTATGTCGCCTTGCCGATTGCGGGCGTGGTCGTGTCCGGCCTTGCCGCCGACCTCGCCCGCCTGCTCAGCGAACAGACGGTCTGGCGCGCCATCGGCACCAGCCTCGCGCTTGGCTTTTCTGCGGCAACGCTCTCGGTGTTTCTCTCGCTGGCGCTGGTTTCAGCGCGGGAAGCGGTCGGAGCCAACAAAATCGCCAGCCTGTTCGATACGGGCGCAAGCCTCATTCTTGTCATGCCGCCCATCGTGATCGGGGCGGGATGGTTCATCCTGCTGCGCCATTTCACCAATCCTTTTGCAATCGCGCCGGTGATGGTCGTCACGGTCAACGCAGCCATGGCCATGCCTTTCGCGGTCCGCCTGCTGCGCCCAGCCTGGGACACGGCAGCCGCGCGTCACAACCGGCTCTGCGCCCAGCTTGGCATTCATGGTTTCAACCGGCTGCGGCTCATCGACTGGCCGTCGATCCGCAGACCCTTCGGCATGGCCTTCGCTTTTGCCATGGCGCTTTCCATTGGCGACCTTGGCACAATCGCGCTGTTCGGCAGCGATGCGCTTTTGACCCTGCCCTATCTTCTCTTGCAGCGCATGGGCAGTTACCGCACATTCGATGCTGCCGGTCTGGCGCTCATTCTGGGGCTTCTCTGCCTTGGACTGATGATGCTTGCCGACCGCGCCGCCACATCCCG
>JAEXXS010000012.1 GCA_023451915.1 Pseudomonadota bacterium
ATGTCCAGCCTCATGCCGCGCTCTGGAAACTCGTGCCGGTAACGCCGCCTGAGCCTAAGCCAATTCCTCACCCGAACGAAGACCTGACGGTGACCCCCGATCCGACGCCAACGCCTGTCGGCATTGACGTGACCAATACGGTTGATACGGTGGCCGCACTTGCGAACGACACCTTCTCCGTTATGGGGTCGCAAGGGGCGATTGTCGGTCGCTTGATGGGCGGCAGCAGCAGCGGTCAGGGCTTCAACGATTTCTCTGGCGCTGGCCTTGGAATGGCGAAGGCAGGCGAAAGCTGGTACGGCATTTATTCCGATGTCGGTCGCGCGGGCGACAGCAAGGATGTGCTGGGCTGGATGACGCTGGGCCATGCCTTCACCGATAATCTCTCCGCCGGTGCAACCATCGCACACACGTTCTGGCAGGACATGCCGGACAATTACGATCACACCAACAACAATGTTGGCGGCGGCATCTACGCGCAGTGGAAAGACAGCACCCAGAATGGAACCTGGTATATGCGTGGTTCTGCTGCGATCAATCGCTACGACGTGGAGCGGACGCGACAGGTTTTGGGCCATACGGAACCCGGCTCTGGCGACAGCACCATCAATGGCTGGGGCGTTCAGTTGGAAGCAGGACAGTCCTTCGATCTCGGCAACAAGTCGTCCTTCGGCTATTACGGCGGCCTGAGCTATACCGATCTGAAGATGGACGGCTATACGGAAACCAATGCCTATTTCCCATTCACCTATTCGGATGTGAAATCGCAGCGCACGACGGCTTATTTCGGCCTCAACTATGGCATGGCGCTGACCGATAAGGTCAACTGGTCCGTGAATGCGGAAATCGAGCAGGATCTTTCGCACAAGGACCCGAGCGTGATCGCAAGCGCTGATTATATCGGCGCATTTGAGTTCGGCTCGGATACGGCGCATACCCGCGGCAGTCTGTCCACCACGGTTTCCTATGCGTTGAGTGATGCCGTCAGCATCGGTGTAACGCCTTATGTCAACCGCACGCTGGATAAGGATACCGGTTTCGGGGCCATCATCGGCCTTTCCGGCAAGTTCTAGAGCTTTTCCAGCATAAGCGCGTAGCGTCTAGACAGGGTAATCAGTCCACAGGACTGATTACTGATCCCGCTTCTATGCGAAGGATAATGCTTAAAAACAAATAGATAGAGCGGTCTCACGATTCCATTTTGAACGGAAGCGCTCTAGGCAACAAGCTGCGGGGGAGGGGATAAACAACCCTCCCCCGCAGTCGCATTGTCTTCCAGGTCTTGAGCCTAGCGACTATCAAGGATTGTTTGGGAAGGAGACCACCCCTCAATTGTAGCTATGATAGCTTGGCGTAAATAAGTATATCACGATAATAACCACTATATTTTACAATATATCGAAAATTAGAAATTATTATAATAAAGAATAAACGGGTAAAATACAAAATAAAACTTATCTTGCAGATTCATTCGGTCTACATATGATGGCAGAATAGTATTAATATTATATATTAGGTAGATATATGGCTACTACAACCAAAAAGATGGCTTTATTGCTTCTGGGCACATCCGCACTCATGGGGTGCGTAAACATGGCGATGGCGGATGAGTGGACGCAAGGACCGTCGAGCTTTCTGAACGGTTTCGGCGACAACGAGAGTGGCGCGTATGCAGTTTCAGGCGACGGCAGGGTGATCGTCGGGACGGCCTGGGTCGAGCATACCAACTACTATGGCCACACCGACACCAACTCGCATGCGGTAAGATGGGCGGACGGTGGTGCGACTCTAGAGTCCGGTCTTCCGGGCACAGACGCGAGTAGTGCAGTTGCCGTTTCCGCGAACGGCAAGGTAATCATTGGGTGGTCGGCTGATAGTTATGAGGATCCAGACAAACAAGCTACCGTGTGGTTGAACGGTTCCTCAACGGGCGTTGGTCTCAATAGCTTTGTTTCAGATGAAGGCTTGACCGTTGGCACTTCCAAAGCGACGGCAGTTTCCGGTGACGGGAGTGTGATTGTTGGTCGTTCGCTGAGAGAGGACGGCATTTATCGTGCGGCAAAATGGCTGAATGTGACTGACGATCCAGATAATCCCAACTTAGCGACGGATTTAAAGACCCTTGGCGGAAACAGCAGCGACGCAGTTGCAATTTCCAGGGATGGTAAGGTCATTGTGGGCTGGGCACAGGATGGTGCTGGAAAGCAGAATGCGACGTCATGGGTGGGCAGCGCCACGGCTCCGACACAACTCGGAGCACCTGCCGACGCGCTCAGTAGTCAGGCCATTGGCGTTTCTAACGACGGGGCCGTGATTATTGGGAATGAGGCTCTCGATTCCAGCCATACACGCGGGCTTTCGTGGGTGAATGGCGCGAGCACGCCGACAGTGCTCAACCCCGTTGGGGATGGACGCTTCAGCAACGCAGTTGCAGTTTCTGGCGACGGCAAGGTGATTATTGGACAATCGGAGATTGTTGACGCTTGGAATAGTACTTCTGCAACATCCCACGCGGTATCCTGGGTAAACGGATCGTCTAATCCGACAGATCTCGGCACCCTGGGTGGGGGCATGAGTAATGTAATGGCAGTTTCCAACAATGGCAAGGTCATCGTTGGATGGGCGGATTACACTGACGACAACCAACATGCGGCGGCATGGGTCGACGGATCGACGCAAGCGATGGATCTCGGCACGCTTGGCGGCGTCAGCAGTCGTGCCAATGCAGTTTCCGACGACGGCACAGTCATTGTCGGATATGCGGCGAAGGAGTATGAATTGGACCATGTGGCCCTTTGGAAGCTTATCCCGCCTGCGCCGAATCCCAAACCCGACCCGGACCCCGATCCCAAGCCCGATCCGGACCCGAACCACAATTCGAATCCAGATCCTACGCCGACGCCTGTCCCCGTGGGTATTGATGTGACGAACACGGTGCAGACGGTGGCGGCGCTTGCCAATGACACGTTTTCCGTCATGGAATCTCAGCGCTCAACGCTGGGCCGTCTGCAAACGTCCTGCGATGTCTCGAAGGCGGGCGAAAGCTGCTATTCGATCTCGACCGATATCGGCAAGTCTGGCAACACCAAGGATATGCTCGGCTGGATGACGCTTGGTCATGCCTTTACCGATAATTTCTCGGCAGGTGTTTCTATTGCGCATTCGCTGTGGCGCGATCTTCCAGGTGATTTCGATCACGATAATAACAATATCGGCGGCGGTCTTTATGCGCGCTGGAGAGACCAGACAGCCAATGGCAGCTGGTATGTGCAGGGCTCTGTTGCGGCCAATCGTTATGACGTCAAGCGGACGCGACGGGTTCTGGGCTATACCGAACCGGGCACGGGCGATAGCACCATTAATGGCTGGGGCGTGCAGCTGGAGGCGGGGCAATCCTTCGATCTCGCCAACAAAGCAACCGTGGGCTACTACGGCGGCCTTCGTTACGACGATCTGAAGATGGACGGCTATACCGAGACCAACGCCTATTTCCCGTTCACCTATTCGGATGTGAAATCGCAGCGTACGACGGCTTATCTCGGCGCCAATTACGGTATGGCCTTGACCGATAAGGTCAAGTGGTCCGTGAATGCCGAAATTGAGCAGGATCTTTCGCACAAAGATCCGAGCGTCATCGCCAGCGCTGACTATATCGGCTCGTTGCGGTTCGACTCTGATGCAGCGCATACGCGCGGCAGTCTGTCCACCACGGTTTCTTACGCATTCAGCGATGCCGTCAGCATTGGTGTGACGCCTTATGTGAACCGTACGGTCAACAAGGATACGGCTTTCGGGGCGATCATCGGTCTATCCGGCAAATTTTAAGCTTTGCCGGATAGCGGACGGTTCCGCAGGGAATGAAACGTCAGAGCCGATGACAGATCGGCTTCGTCGAGCCGTTGAGCGAAACTGTCATTATGAAACCAGCCAGGCGGGAGAGGGCGACCTTTCCCGCCTTTGTCATTCGAAGGGGCCAATTTCAGCCGCTTTGCACGCCGCTATGGATCGCCCGACTTCGGCGCTTTGCCGGAACCTTTTGCGGCCAGGAGCGCGAGCGGGGCTTGGCTGTCGCGAAATGCGCTCATTGGCCCGATGCCCATTGCGATCTGCTGGGGATAGCGGCAACGAAAAAGTGAAGGATTCGCGCCACATTCTTCGTCTTTGGGCGGAAAATGAGTCGCACTATTAGCTATCCAATTGTTTTTTATGGATAAAAAACCTTCTGGAGTGGCGCCTTCACCGCCTTGACTAGCGGGCGGCGTGTCAATATGTTGCGCGCAACTTGGAAATGGGGTTGTGAACCTGCCTTTCTTGAAAAAAGGAGCTGCCAATGGCACGGGGAATTGAGCCCGAAAAGCCATCCGGTGCTGTCAAGGATGGGCAAGGGAAACCTGCTTCCGGGGAGCTGGATCAGCGTTTGAACCGTCTTGAGGCCGAATTGGTCAAGAAGGGCATGTTCAAAAAGCCAGCTTCCGAGGATGAGCGGTCGGAGACGGCGAGTTCGGTCGCACAGGCCATGAAGCTTTCCAGCGAGTTTATCGCGGGAATCGTGGTGGGTGCGGTCATCGGCTGGTTTATCGATCGTGTCGCCGGCACGTCGCCTTGGGGATTGATCGTATTTCTCCTACTGGGCTTCGCAGCGGGTGTCCTCAATGTGCTTCGTTCCGTAGGTTATGTCGCCGATCAAGGCGGCATTAAGACTAGCGCGGAAAAGAGTGACAGGAAATAAGCCTTGACGGACTTTACGGTAAAGTTCGTTCAAGTGTAAGTGATAGGCGGGCTGGATGCATATCGGGCCCCGAGACTGAAACGCCTTAAGGCTGGCCAAAACGCTTTAGGGCAGGCCAAATCGCCTTCGGGCAGGGAAGACAGACGAGGTTAAGGTGGCGAACGATCCGATCCATCAGTTCCAGATTTCTCGGTGGATTCCCATCGATGTAGGCGGCGTTGACCTGTCGTTCACGAATGTTTCGGCTTTCATGGTCGCAACCGTCGTGGTCGCTTCGGGCTTCCTTTATCTGACGTCTTCGGGCCGCGGTCTTATCCCGACCCGTCTGCAGTCGGTTTCGGAAATGGCCTATGAATTCGTGGCGACAAGCCTTCGGGATTCGGCCGGGTCGAAGGGCATGAAGTTCTTCCCCTTCGTTTTCTCGCTGTTCATGTTCGTGCTCGTCGCGAACTTCATCGGTCTCTTCCCGTATTTCTACACTGTAACCAGCCAGATCATCGTGACGTTCGCTCTCGCGTGCCTGGTCATCGGTACGGTCATCGTCTACGGTTTCTTCAAACACGGTTTCGGCTTCCTCAAGCTGTTCGTGCCGAGCGGCGTTCCGGGCATCATCGTGCCGTTGGTTGTCGCCATTGAAATCATCTCGTTCCTGTCGCGTCCGATCAGCCTCTCGGTTCGTCTTTTTGCGAACATGCTCGCAGGCCACATCACGCTCAAGGTTTTCGCCGGCTTCGTTGTTTCGCTGGCTGCCCTTGGTCCGATCGGTGTTGGCGGCGCGGTTCTGCCGCTCATCATGACGGTTGCGATCACCGCACTCGAATTCCTCGTAGCCTTCCTCCAGGCCTACGTGTTTACCGTTCTCACCTGCATGTACATCAACGACGCAGTACATCCGGGACACTGAGTTCAAACCGGCGGGCGACCGCCAGAACTGAAATCCGCGCTTATATTTCAATCCAGAAGGAGCTTAACATGGAAGCGGAAGCAGCAAAGTACATCGGCGCCGGTCTCGCCTGTTTCGGTATGGCCGGTACGGCTCTCGGCCTCGGCAACATCTTCGGCCAATACCTCTCCGGCGCTCTGCGCAACCCGTCCGCTGCTGACAGCCAGTTCGGCCGTCTGGTGTTCGGTTTCGCCGTTACGGAAGCTCTGGGCATCTTCTCGCTGCTCATCGCGCTTCTGCTCCTCTTCGCCGTCTAATAAACGGTTTAAGAGTCTGGCCTGCCGCGATCTGTATCTTGAAATGCAGCGCGGCTGGCCTTTGCATATGACGTTCGAGTAGGCATGATCCCGGAAGTCGGGAACCGGTTTTCGGATCAGATCATGCTCGATTTAAGGGGAAATCTGGATGTTCGTGTCCACGGCGTTTGCCCAAACCGCCACCGAATCGCAACCGGCGCCAGCAGCTGGCGAGCACGGCGCAGCCGATGCTGTGCACACCGAAACCGGGGTCGCGCACGATGCCGGACACGGCAGCGGCGTATTCCCTCCGTTCGATTCCACCCATTACGCCTCGCAGCTTCTGTGGCTGGCGATCACGTTCGGTCTTTTCTATCTATTCATGTCCCGCGTGGTTCTGCCGCGCATCGGCGGCGTGATCGAAACCCGTCGTGACCGTATTGCCCAGGATCTCGAACAGGCTGCCCGTCTCAAGCAAGATGCCGATAACGCCATCGTTGCTTATGAGCAGGAACTGGCCCAGGCCCGCACCAAGGCTGCTTCGATTGCCGAAGCCGCCCGCGAAAAGGGCAAAGGCGAAGCAGATGCCGAACGCGCTGCTGCTGAAGCCGCTCTGGAAAGCAAGCTCAAGGACGCCGAAGACCGCATCGCTGCGATCAAGGCCAAGGCCATGAGCGACGTCGGCGCAATCGCCGAGGAAACCACGGCTGAAATCGTCGAACAGCTTCTGGGCACCAAGGCCGACAAGGCTTCCGTGTCGGCGGCTGTCAAGGCTTCGAACGCCTGAGGAGAGGACAATGGACGCTACATTTTGGGCACTT
>JAEXXS010000050.1 GCA_023451915.1 Pseudomonadota bacterium
TTTGCTCAAACAGCAGCGCAATTTCCGCCTTGATGTCCTCGAATGCCATCCAGATCCTCTTGGCTTAACGGCCTCCATGAAGCCCGTTGCAGTCAATATTCTTTCGGTCGATGACAGTTCTGTACCACGCAAAAGACGAAAAACGGAAGCGCTAAACGTCGGGGTCGCGCCAAAATGAATATTTCAAATGGTAACAAAAGGATTAACACGCTCAAAGAATGCGTGGCAGCAGCGTATCTATCACGTTGAAATCCAAGGCGAATATTCCAAGATCGTCAAAATCCAGCCCGCCGTTGGGATCGAACAGATAAATGCTCATCCAGACCAGTGCGATGACCAGCAAAATGGCCAGAATCGTGAGAATCAAAAGGCGTTTGCCGAGCGCAGCCTTTCGACCCGCCCCCTGTTTTGAATGCTTGGCCATCGTCACTTGCCGCCCCGGCTCGGGTGCTTCAGCATTGTATCGGAGGCGCTAGTCATCATTGGTCGCATTCAGTTCTTCCGGCGGCGTGCCATGTTCCGGCGCGGCGGGGAGATAGCCTTCATGGACCAGCCATTTGCGCAAAATCAGCGTTATGGCTTCTGTCCGGTTCAGACCCGGGTGCTTTTCAGCGATGACGCGCTCCAAAGCATCATGCACGTCATCGGGAAGATAGGTGCTCAATTCTGTCTCCTCCGCTAGTAAAGACTGTCAGGCAACCGTTACAGACAGGCTGCCGACACCATCCACCTTGCCCACAAGGCGGTCGCCGCGCTGCACGGGGCCGACGCCTGCGGGGGTGCCTGTAAATATAAGATCGCCCGGTTGCAGCTCAAAGAGCGACGAAAGATAGGAAATCGTTTCCGCCACCTTCCAGATCATCTGGTTGAGATCGCCGGACTGGCGCGTCTCGCCATTGATTGAAAGCGAAATCGACGCCGATTGCGGGTGGCCGACTTCAGACACAGGTGCGATGGCCGAGCATGGTGCGGAATGCTCGAAAGCCTTGGCCACTTCCCACGGGCGACCGGCCTTCTTGGCGACCGCTTGCAGGTCGCGCCGCGTCATGTCGATGCCGACCGCATAGCCGAAAACGTGGTCCAGCGCCTGTTCGACGGGAATATCGATGCCGCCCGTCTTCAACGCGACCACGAGCTCAATTTCGTGATGCACATCCTCTGTCTTGGGCGGATAGGGAAAATCGCCGCCATGAATGACCAGACTGTCCGGGTTTTTCTGGAAGAAGAACGGCGGATTGCGGGTCGGATCGCCGCCCATTTCGATGGCGTGATCGGCATAATTCTGGCCGACGCAATAGATGCGATGCACGGGAAAAAGCGCGTCAGTGCCTTTCACGGGCAGAAAAGGCTGCGGGCGCGGCGCGAAGACATAATCGGTCATGGGGGATTATTCCGATCGGAAATTGCTAAATACGACGAGTTTTTCCCATCATGCAGACGCAAGCGCGTCCTCGCAAGCCTTGAAAGCAGCAATTCCCCGTTATCGCCCATCCGTCGCGACGAGAAAATCCGCCTCGCGCGATTGGCTGACGACAAGCTGAGCATTGGGAATATCGTTGGACAATGCGCGGCTGCGCGCCGTCTCCTCGTCGAAACCAAAGGAGAGCCAGCGGTCGATCAACCGCCGTTCCAGCACGGACAAAGGCACATCAAGGCGGACCGTCATGTCGAAAAACGGCGTCAGTTTCGACCATGGCTCCTGATCGAGCAGCAGGTAATTGCCTTCAACCAGAAGCACGCGATGCTCCGGGCCGACCACCGAGGCCGCGGCGCGGGAAAGTTCCAGCGAACGGTCGAACACCGGAATGAACACTTCGTCGCGCGCTTGTTTCAGCCGTTCGAGCAGAGCCGCAAACCCAGCGCAATCGAAGGTCGGCGGCGACCCCTTGCGGCTGCGCAGGCCCCGCTGATCGAGAATCACGTCATCGAGGTGAAATCCGTCCATCGGCACAACGATGGAGGGAGCGTCGCCACCCTTGTTGAGCGCCACGCGCAGTTCTTCCGCGATGGTGGATTTGCCCGCGCCGGGAGGACCGGCGATGGCGACGATCAGCCGACTATCCACTTTCGAAAGCCGCGCAAGAATTTCCGAAGGCAGGGCGTCGCGGTCGATTGGCGTCATATCCGGTTTCCGTATTCTGTCCTTGCCGATGGGTGGGCTGACAGATGCAGCGATTCGAGCGGCTCCCTCAAGAAAACTATGCAGCCTCGGCCTTCGGTCGCATTGCGCCCGTCATCAAGGCCACAGCGTCCGACATGGAATATTCCTTCGGATCGATTACCGTCAGGCGGCGTCCGAGCCGGTGAATATGGATGCGGTCGGCCACTTCGAACACATGCGGTATGTTATGCGAGATCAGCACGATCGGCATGCCGCGCGCCTTCACGTCGAGGATCAGTTCCAGCACGCGGCGCGATTCCTTGACGCCGAGCGCTGCCGTCGGCTCGTCCATAATCACGACCTTGGATCCGAAAGCGGCAGCGCGCGCCACCGCAACGCCCTGACGCTGGCCGCCCGACAACGTTTCCACCGCCTGACCGATATTCTGGATAGTCATCAGGCCCAGCTCCGTCAGCTTGTCGCGGGCGATCTTTTCCATCGCGCCCCGGTCGAGCATACGAAATAGTGAGCCGAGCGGTCCCTTGCGGCGGATTTCCCGTCCGAGAAACAGATTGTCGGCGATGGAAAGCGCGGGCGACAAAGCAAGGTTCTGGTAAACCGTCTCGATGCCCGCATGGCGGGCTTCCATAGGCGAATGGAAGCTGACCGGCTTGCCGTCGAGTTTGATCTCGCCTTCGTCGGGCTTGATCGCGCCGGACAGCGCCTTGATGAGCGAGGATTTACCCGCGCCATTATCGCCGATAACGGCGAGGATTTCGCCCGGATAGAGATCGAAATCGGCATGGTCGAGTGCGGTAACGCGCCCATAACGCTTGACCAGACCCTTTGCCGAGAGAACAGGTGTAGCCGAGTTTATCATGCGGCAGCCTTTCTGATCCATTGGTCGATGGCGACAGCGACGATGATGAGAACGCCGATCAGGAG
The DNA here is from genome assembly GCA_023451915.1 of Pseudomonadota bacterium. The sequence goes on from JAEXXS010000050.1 coordinate 3,047, forward strand.
ATAGGTCCATTGGGGATCGGTGCCCCAAAGCCGCAGGCCGAGCGAGAATACGCCGACAATCAGCGCGCCGAACATGGTGCCGAGGATCGAGCCGCGCCCGCCGAAGAGCGAAATGCCGCCGATCACCACAGCCGTGATGGATTCGATATTGGCGAACTGGCCTGCTGTCGGCGACACCGAGCCGAGGCGACCAATCATCGCCCAACCGGCCAGAGCGCAGATGATACCGGCCAGAACATAGACCGACATCAGGATCGGTTTGACCGAAACGCCGGACAGCTTTGCCGCCTCCGGATCATCGCCAATGGCATAGACATGGCGGCCCCAGGCGGTGTGGTTCAGCACATACCAGAGCAACAGCACCAAAAGCACCATGGCAATGACGCCATAGGTAAACACAGCGCCGCCGACGCGGATGCTCTCGCCAAAAAATTGCAGGATCGGCGCTTGCGCGGTGATTTCCTGCGCGCGGATGGTTTCATTGGCCGAATAGAGGAAATTCGTGGCCAGAATCACCTGCCACATGCCGAGCGTGACGATGAAGGGCGGCAGGCGGACATAGGCGACCAGAAAGCCGTTTATGAAGCCGCACAACGCGCCGGTTGCAAAACCGATCACGATGGAAAGTTCCGCTGGCAGGCCGTAGCGGAAGGTGAACTGGCCCATCACTACCGATGACAGCACCATGATTGCGCCGACCGAAAGATCGATACCGGCGGTGAGGATAACCAGCGTTTGCGCTGCAGCCACGATGCCGGTGATGGCGACCTGCTGGAGAATGAGCGTGAGTGCAAAGGCGGAGAAGAACTTGCTGCCCAATGTGACGCCGAACACCACCAGCGACAGGACCAGCACGATCAGCGGCACGGCTGCGGGATTGTGATGCAGGAAATTCCGCATCCGATAAAGCGCCGACTGGTCACCCGCATCGAAGGAAGCAACGTCGGATGCGCTTTGCGACAGCGTCGTTTCAAACGCCTGCATCGACGGTTTTTGTGCAGCGGAAGTAGCCTGTGGCTCACTCATGATTGTCTCCTGCTTTCGCCCGCAGACCGGTCGGCAAATCTCACACGAGCGTTGCATTCTTCGTGATGCCGTTCTGCACCGAGCAATTTCCGGCGCTCCCGTGCTCGAAAATCACTCGTTTCGCCACGGCCTGACGAATTTGCAACTTAAGTGCTTAACAACCCGCCAGGCCGACGTTTCAACGACGGATCAGCCCCAGCACTTACCGAGCGCCGTCTTCGTATCGATGGACGGAACGCCATCGACAGGCTTGTCGGTCACCAGCGTCACGCCCGTATCGACGAAGGTTTTGCCTTCGGTCGGCTTCGGCTTTTCGCCGGTATCGGCAAACTTCTTGATCGCCTCGATGCCGAGCGACGCCATCTGCAACGGATATTGCTGCGAGGTTGCACCGATCACGCCAGCCGCAACGTTCTTCACGCCGGGGCAGCCGCCATCGATGGAAACGATCAGCACATCCTTTTCGCGGCCCACGGCCTTCAGCGCTTCATAGGCGCCGGCAGCTGCCGGTTCGTTGATCGTGTGCACGACATTGATGTTCGGGTCCTTCTGGAGAAGGTTTTCCATGGCGCGGCGACCGCCTTCTTCATTGCCGTCGGTCAGGTCACGACCGGCAATGCGCGGATCGTCCTCATCGCCAAG
>JAEXXS010000054.1 GCA_023451915.1 Pseudomonadota bacterium
GACGCCTGCCGCAGATGCCTGCCTATCACCTGCAGCGCTCCGACCATTCCGGCATCACCATGGTCAATATTGGCGTCGGCCCTTCCAACGCCAAGACGATCACCGACCATATTGCCGTTCTGCGTCCGCATGCATGGCTGATGCTCGGCCATTGCGCGGGCCTGCGCAACAGCCAGCAGCTCGGTGACTATGTGCTGGCCCATGCCTATATGCGCGAAGACCACGTGCTGGACGACGACCTGCCGGTCTGGGTTCCCCTGCCCGCGCTGGCGGAAATTCAGGTCGCGCTGGAAGAAGCGGTTGAAGAAATCACCGGCCTCGAAGGCTACGACCTCAAGCGCATCATGCGCACAGGCACCGTTGCCACGATCGACAATCGCAACTGGGAACTGCGCGACCAGCGGGGCCCGGTGCAACGCCTTTCGCAGGCCCGAGCCGTTGCGCTCGACATGGAATCGGCCACCATCGCCGCTAACGGTTTCCGCTTCCGCGTGCCCTACGGCACCCTGCTCTGCGTCTCCGACAAGCCGCTGCACGGCGAGTTGAAGCTGCCGGGCATGGCGACCGAGTTCTACAAGCGACAGGTGGCGCAGCATCTGCGCATCGGTATTCGTGCGGTGGAAAAGATCGCCGCTATGCCGGATGAAAGGCTGCATTCGCGCAAGCTTAGAAGCTTCTACGAGACGGCGTTCCAGTGAGGTTAGGGGAGTAGGGGAATAAGGGAATAGGGCAGTAAGGGAATATGTTGGAGCCCTGCTTCATGCAGAAGCGCCAAGAAATCTTCTTGCAAAAAACATACTCCCCTATTCCCTTATTCCCCTACTCCCTTCCCTCCGACTTCCATCATCACGCCGTAATCCATCCCTAAAGGCATCTCATGTCGAAAAGCCGTGAGAATATCCCCTTCCTGTTGCTGCTTGCCGCCGTGGCGGTATCCTTCCCGCTTGTGCTGGGATTTCTCGGCGCGGTTCATCCCGCGCTTGATACATTTTCGCATTTTCGCGCACATCTTGCTGTCCTGATGCTCGTGCTGGCCCTGCCGCTGCTATTCACCAAAATGCGTCGCGAAGGCGCGATGTTGCTGCTGTTCGCCATTTTGGCGCTCAGCACCACGCTCGGCATGGCGCGTGATTTTCTCAGCGGTTCGGCGGGGCCAAGCTCAGCCGAAGCAACAGGGCCGCGCTACAACCTCGTCCAGATCAATCTGCGGGAGGACAATCCAGAGCCAAAGCGCATCTTGCAGATGATCGCCCGCGAAAAACCCGACATCATCACCTATCAGGAAGCCAGCGAGCAATGGACGAAATGGCTGGATATTCTCCAAGGCACTTACCCCTATCGCCTGCATTGCCGTAAGGACCCGCGCACATGGGGCGTCGGCATTCTGTCGCGTCGTCCCTTTGTCGAAGGCGCACAGCCTGTTTGCATCGGCGACGGCGTGCTTGCCATCGCCCCCGTCGATCTTGGCGGCACACATATCAATGTGGCGTCGCTGCATTTCTCATGGCCATGGCCGCGCTGGCAGCCCTATCAGCTTGGCTTCATAGAGCCGGGCCTCAAGGAGTTGGCTGGACCCACGATCATCGCTGGCGATCTGAACGCCGTGCCGTGGAGCAATACTGTCCGCCGGGTCGAAGGCGCGTCGAAGACCGCCCATATGACCGGCATCGGCGGAACATGGTTCCCGTCCTTCCTGCCGGTGTCGCTGGCGCCTTATCTCGGCCTGCCCATCGATCAGGTTTTCACCAGCGCGGATATCGTTTCGCCCAAGGTTGCAGCCCGCGAAGATGCCGGGTCCGATCACCTGCCCGTTCGGTTGGACTTTTCGGTTCCAGCCCCTGTGCGCCCGGACGAAGACGAGCCGGAAACTCAGTCCGTCATGCTTCAATAGAAAAAGGCGGCCAATAGCCGCCTTTTTCTTATTTCTATTCTATCGGAACACTTACATGTTCACATAGACCGGTCCTTCGCCGCCTTGTGGCGGCACCCAGTTGATGTTCTGGTTCGGGTCCTTGATGTCGCACGTCTTGCAATGCACGCAGTTCTGCGCGTTGATCACAAAACGAACATCCTTGGCGCTCGGGTCAGCGGCCGAATTGCCGTCCTTGTCCACCCATTCATAAACCCCTGCCGGGCAATAACGTGTCGAAGGGCCTGCAAAGACATCGTGTTCCGACGTCGTCTGCAACTGCATATCGCGGACTTGCAAATGGATCGGCTCGTTCTCGTCATGATTGGTGTTCGACAGGAACACCGACGACAGACGATCAAAGGTCAAAACGCCATCGGGCTTCGGATAGTCGATCTTCTTGTGCTTTGCCGCCGGTTCGAGCGACTGCGCGTCGTTCTTGCCATGCTTGAGCGTGCCGAAGAACGAGAAGCCGAACAACTGGTTGGTCCACATGTCGAGACCGCCCAGAGCGACGCCGACCACCGTGCCGAACTTCGACCAAAGCGGCTTGACGTTGCGAACCTTCTTCAGGTCCTTGCCGATCAGGCTTGAACGCCAGCTGTTTTCGATCTCGACCGGCTCGTCATTGGCGCGACCGGCTGCGATGGCTTCCGCCAGCTTGTCGGCGGCGAGAATACCCGACAGAACCGCGTTGTGGCTGCCCTTGATGCGCGGCACATTCACAAAGCCTGCCGAGCAACCGATCAGCGCGCCGCCCGGGAAGGACAGTTTCGGCACTGACTGGAAGCCGCCTTCGGTAATGGCGCGTGCGCCATAGGACAGGCGCTTACCGCCTTCGAAGACATCCTTGATGGCCGGATGCGTCTTGAAACGCTGGAATTCTTCAAACGGCGACAAATAGGGATTCTTGTAGTTGAGGTGCAGCACAAAGCCGACCGCAACCATATTATCTTCAAGATGATAAAGGAACGAACCGCCGCCGGTCTTCATGTCGAGCGGCCAGCCGAACGAATGCTGCACCAGACCCGGCTTGTGCTTGGAGGGATCGACCTGCCACAATTCCTTGAGACCGATGCCGAACTTGCCCGGCTCGCGGCCTTCATCCAGCTTGAACTTCGAAATCAGCTGCTTGGCCAGCGAACCACGTGCGCCCTCACCGATCAGCGTGTATTTGCCGACCAGCGCCATGCCGCGCGTATAATTCGGCCCATGGGTGCCGTCGCGCTCAACGCCCATATCGCCGGTAGCCACACCGATGACCGCGCCTTCGTCATTGTAGAGAACTTCGGTTGCAGCAAAGCCCGGATAGATTTCAACGCCAAGCTCTTCGGCCTTTGTGCCAAGCCAGCGGCAGACATTGCCAAGCGACACGATGTAATTGCCGTGATTGTTCATCAGCGGCGGCATGGCGAAATTTGGCAGACGCACGGAACCCGCAGGTCCGAGCAGCAGGAAATGATCGTCCGTCACCGGCGTCTTGAAAGGATGCGCTTCATCATCCCGCCAATCCGGCAGAAGCTGGTCGATGCCGACCGGATCGACAACCGCGCCAGACAGGATATGCGCTCCCACTTCCCCGCCCTTTTCAAGGACCACGACGGAAAGCTCTGGATTGACCTGTTTCAAGCGGATCGCCGCAGCAAGACCCGCAGGGCCCGCGCCGACGATCACAACGTCAAATTCCATGCTCTCGCGTTCTGGAAGCTCCTGGTTCGCAAGTTCTGGGGCTTCGGACATTCATCCCTCCGTTCGGTATGACATC
>JAEXXS010000057.1 GCA_023451915.1 Pseudomonadota bacterium
TCATTATAGATATAGGTGCCAGCACGGTGTTCGGTCGCTGAGGGCACGAGATGCGCGGAATAGAGGTCCGGTGAACCGCCATTTGACCGGATTGGGCAATCTATTCCTTTCGCGGCCAGCTTTTCTATCGTTTCGACTATGAAATTTTCGACCTGCACTGCCCCGCCTGCCGCCGGATAAGTCAGAATACCCGCAAAGCGCAGCCCGGGTTGGGCGGAGATCAATTCAGCCAATGTCACAGCGGCATCCGGTGTCTGGACACCGCAACGCTTGCCGCCGGTATCGCATTCCACCAGCACTGAAAGCGGGCGCTCGACGTCAAAGGCATCGGCAAGCCCCTTGATCGTGACTTCGCCGTCCACAGTCACTTTCAATCCGCCGATTTTCCCATTCAGCGCTTTCAGCCGCGCGAGCTTTGCTGCGCCTAGAATATTGTAGGTTATCAGAATGTCGTCAAAACCTGACTCGGCAAAAACTTCCGCCTCAGTGACCTTCTGGCAATTGATGCCTTTGGCACCCGCTTCAACCTGTTGTCTTGCGACCGAAGGAATCTTGTGCGTCTTGATATGCGGACGAAAAGCTTTTCCGTGCTGGTCGAAATAAGCCTGAGCGCGGGCAATGTTCGACGCCATGCGGTCTTCATCGATGATTGGCATCGGGGTCGGGATATTTTCAACAGGCATGCCTGCATCTGGCCACGGAAACGTCATGGATTGCCTCTCTGGGTGGGACGCGCGATTGTTGCGGGCGGTGTATATTATTTTCTTTGTTGAGCTTGAGCGAGAGATTACCATTGATCAGAATGCGGAAAATTTCCATAGTTATGTAATTATTTTTCATATTATAATACGGAAACCGCCTTCGAAGCAGCGCTTCCTTCTCGACCGGAGTTCCAATGGACGTTATTCACGCATTGTCGGACAAGGAAGGCAAATTTTCCGGTCTCGAAAAAAAACTCGCAGCCGTTGTGCTTGAAAATGTCGATTTCGTCGTCAATTCCTCGATTGGCGAGCTGGCGGAACGGGCAGGCGTTTCCCCGCCGACCGTAACGCGATTTTGTCGACGGCTAGGCTGTCAGGGTTATTCCGACTTCAAGGTGCAACTGGCAAAAATAACCTATGTTGGGTTGCGCTATCTGATGCCGGAAACCGAGACCAGCACCGTGGAAGACGTTGCGGAAGACATTATAACCAAGGCGCAGAATGCGCTTTTTCAGCTACATCGCCAACTCGATCTTGCCGCAATAGAAAAGGCCGCCCATTTGATCCGTGGGGCAGAGTTCATTCAGGCTTTTGGTGCTACCGGCAACTCGGCCATGATCGCCAATGAACTCCACAACCGGTTGTTTCGTCTTGGATGCCGCATCAATGCATCGACGGACCACAGCATGAACCATATGCTCTCAGCAGCCGCGCAGCCGGGAACTGTTGTCATCGGTTCGTCCATCACAGGGCGGGATCGCGAGCTGGTGCATTGCATGAATTTGCTGCGCGCCCGCGCCATTCCCACCATCGCGATAACGCAGAGCAATTCTCCCGTCGCCCAGGCGTCCGATCTGGTGATCGCAATCGATCTCGATGAAGGCAAGAATATTTTTCGTCCCACATCCACCCGCTACGCCTATCTCGCTACAATCGACATTCTGGCAAACATGGTTGCCTATGCAGACCGCAATCGCTCGGCGCATGTTCTGCGACAGATCAAGGAAGAGCTTGTCCGGTCCCGGGATGGGGACGACAAACAGGTGCTGGGAGATTAGCTTCACTGAATGTCAGAAGACGGTATCAGGCCGCACGGATTGCGGCCTGAAAAGTTTTGGAACGAGCAGGCTTTAGCGCTGCGCCACCGGTCGAACCAACGGTGTCACACGGCGAATGGTAACGCGACGGTTTTCCTGCTCTGGTCCATCGGTCTTGATCTTCAGGAACCGCTCACCATAACCCTGCGTGACAAGATTTTCAGCAGGAATATCATAAACTTCTGTCAGGAGGCTTGCGACTGATTCCGCGCGTTTGTCCGAAAGAACGAGGTTCGACCGGTCAGACCCGACGGCATCCGTATGGCCTTCAATGAAGAAGGTTTCGCCAGGGTCCTTGGCAAGGATTTTCTGCATGGCATCCGCCACTTTGCGCAGCGTTTTGGCCTGCGAAAGCGAGACTTCGGCGCTGCCCGTCGCAAAATGGATCGTGTCCAGATCGATGCGGCGCACCTTATCGCGCAGACGCGCCGAATGACGCACCTCGTCGATTGTATAGACGCGTTCCACACGCTCCACTGGGGGCATCGCCAGGAAGTCATAGAAGTCGCGATCACGGTCGTCAGTGACGTCGATGATATAATCGCTGACCGGAATCGTCAGACGCATCGGCGGCAGGTCGTAACCGACATCAGCGATAGCCGCACGCGGCGTATCTTCATAGTCGGGCGCGTAAACCATCAGATATTCGTTGCCATCGCGATCAATACGGGAACGCTGCACCACATCACCATAGCGATCATAGACAGTCACCACACGATAGCCGCCGGGACGCACAATCGTTTCACGCATACGACCGCGTGGAAGCTCATCATAATAAGCTTCTTCAGCGTTGCGGCGCAGACGCGGGCGGTCGTCACCGCGCACGAACATCCGGTCCCCAACGTCCATGACAACGCGGTTATCAACTTGCTCGAGCACTTTCACATTGCTGACGTTGTTGGTCACATTGTTGACCGTCGTGTTATTCACAACCGTGTTGTTAACAACCGTGTTGTTCACAATATTGGTCGAATTCGGGACGGCAAAAGCGGGCGCTTCATCGACACGCTTTCCCTTCTCCTTGAGATTGGCTTCAATCTTCTTGGGAAGATCCGCCTTGATCTGTTCGGGAATAGCGACCTGAGCTGATGCATCATCGGTCGGCGGCGGTGCAGAAGCCTCGGCTTCACGTTGTTTTCCACGCTGCTTGCGACGTTCCTCGCGGGCCTGATTGCCGCCGCTATTGTCGGCATCCTTGTCGCTATCGAGAATAGCAGCGCCGTTTTCGACCGGAAGAACCACCGTTTCGTCGGTCTTCGCGGGATCCTTCGCGATGGCTTCCTTTTCTGCCGCAGAACGCTCGTCTACGATCGCAGGAATGGGCTCCTGCTTCTTCTCGGCTTCCTGCGGCTGTTCCACTGGTTGCTGTTCTTCAGGCGACGCTTCATGCTTCTTTTTGCCATGCTGTTCTTTGACTGCTGGCTGTTCAGAGGACTGAGTGGGATTGGTTTCGCCCGTCTGCGGCGCGGGCTGCTCGTTGGATGCAGGCGCAGGCTCTGGCTGCGGTGCTGGCTTTTGCTCTTGAGCATCGTCAACCGTAGCAGGCTTTCTCTTTGGCCGTTCGACAGGCTCCTTCGCAGGCTCTTCTGAAGAACTGTCCGCCTCCGGCATTTTGGTGGCAGGCTTTTTGTGAGCGGGGGCCTGTGTTTCCTGTTCGGCCTCACCCTTGGGCGCGCTTTCTTCCGGCGCAGGCTTCTTCTCTTTGGCCTCGCGCTGCGCCTCTTGTTCCGCAGCTTTCTTCTGCTCGGCAGCCTGCTTTTCAGCCTGTCGTTCGGCCGCGTCCCGATCCGCTTTTTGCTGTTCCTCGGCCTTGCGCTCCGCTTCGGCTTCCGCCGCCTTGCGCTCTTCAGCCTGCTTTGCAGCTTGTTCTTTTTCGGCCTGCTGCTTTTCTACTTCCTGGCGATGCGCTTCTTCCTGCTCAGCGCGCTTGCGCTCTTCAGCTTGACGCTGTGCCTCTTCCTGCTCGGCCTGTTTCTGCTCTTCAGCCCGACGACGATGCTCCTGACCTTCCTCGGAAGGACGTTCGCCTTCCGCCTGCGGCTGTTCGATGGGCTGTTCCTGAGGCGCCTGACCATCGCTGTTTTCCTGAGCCACTTGGTATGGCTGCGACAGCATATCCGCGAAAGATGGCTGCGCCAGAACACAGACCGACATCACCGGGATCGCAACAGTAGCGCGAAGCTTGGAACGAATAGACATATATATCCTTCTCCTTCTGGAAGGCAGAACTGACAAGCAAAGGGCCTGCTTCCGATTCCGCACATGCTGGAATGCGAATAGAGACAAATTGCGGCAACTTCACAGAAGTGTTACCGGCACGATCATGAACCGAGGCTGAATGCTGCTTTGAATGTGCGAGCCAAATAGATCACGCAAGCTTATTGGCATGCCGCTCCATTCATGGCAAAGGGTGGCGCAAGGTAAATTGTCTGTGGCTCATAAAGGAAGTTTCATGCCGCAAAAGTCATGGAAGAGGCAGTGAAACTGTTTCCGCATCCCATGCAGATCGTGGACAGGATGCAACTTGCCCTTGCCGCCACAGCGAAGTGAAAGACGGCCCGACATGGTCGCCGGAAAGTGAAATGAAGTTCGATCGCTCCTTGAAGAATAGGCCTGAAATATCATGAAGGCTTTTTTCGATATTTTAAGTTTCGGCCCCGATGGCTGGGGCTATGTTCTCGTGATGGCGGCTCTGGTAACGGTCGCGCTGGCCGTCGCCGGTTTCCTGCTGGGCGCCATGATTGGCGTTTTTGCCGCCTGGGCGAAGATTTCTGGCGGACGCACACTGCGCGGCATTGCGGATGGCTATACCACCATCATTCGCGGCATCCCCGACCTTCTGGTGATCTATCTGTTCTATTTTGGCGGCAGCGCCGCCATCACAGCGCTTGGAAAGTTCTTCGGCGCACAGGGTTTCATCGGCTTCCCCGCTTTTCTGGCTGGCGTGCTGGCAATCGGCATTTCCTGTGGCGCACACCACACGGAAGTGTTCCGTGGTGCATTCAGGGCCGTCTCCAAGGGAGAGCTTGAAGCTGCAACGGCCTGCGGCATGGGCCAGGCGCTCAAGTTTCGCCGCATCATCGCTCCGCTGGCCTTGCGTCATGCGCTGCCGGGACTTGGAAATGTCTGGCAGGTGGCTTTGAAGGAATCCGCACTGATTTCTGTCGTGGGTGTGGTCGATATTCTGCGTCAGGCGCAGATCGGTGCAGGCTCCACGGGCCTGCCGTTCAACTTCTTCCTGATTGCAGGCGCGCTTTATCTGGTGATTTCCTCGGTTTCCGGCAGCATCCTGCAAGCCGCTGAACGTCACTTCTCGCGTGGCGTCAGGAGGGCAAAATGAACCTTCAATTCTATACAGAATCCTTTCTGGCAATGTTGGGCGGCGTGCCGCTGACGCTGCAGCTTGCGGCCATATCCATCGTCTGCGGCGCAATTCTCGCCTTGCTGTTCGCCATGATGCGCCTGTCGGGAATAAAGGTCCTCGACTGGATTGCCCGGCTCTATGTCTTTGTGTTCCGTGGAACGCCGCTTCTGGTGCAGATCTTCATCATCTATTATGGCCTCAGCCAGTTTTCGACGATCCGCTATTCGTTCCTGTGGCCCATTCTCCGGGAGCCATACTGGTGCGCAATCATCGCGCTGACGCTTAACAATGCAGCCTATGCCAGCGAAATCATTCGCGGTGGCCTTTTGTCCGTGCCGCACGGCCAGATCGAGGCGGCAAAAGCTTGCGGCATGTCGCGTTTCACCTGCTTCCGCCGGATCGTCATGCCGCTTGCCATTCGCCAGGCGCTGCCCGGCTATGGCAATGAAATGATCTCGATGATCAAGGCGACGTCGCTTGCCTCCATCATCACGCTCATGGAAGTCACAGGCATCGCAGCCAAGCTCATTGCTGAAAGCTACCGCGTGATCGAAGTGTTCGTCATCGCGGGCGCTATCTATCTGGCTATCAATTTCGTTCTGACGCGCTTGCTGCTGATCGCCGAATACAGGCTCACGCCCTATTTGCGCCAACCAGCCGTCCGCATCTCCACCGAAGGAAAAACATCGTGAGTAAAGCCAT
>JAEXXS010000072.1 GCA_023451915.1 Pseudomonadota bacterium
TCCGTCTGCGGCTTGAAATTGGCTTCATAAAGCGTCTTGCCGCCAGCGGGCTCGGTGCCTGCGAAAAGGCGCTCGTCGGAAAAGGAGAAAACCACGTCTTCGGCGGTCAGTTCATCGCCATTGTGGAACTTCACGCCCTGACGCAGCTTCAGTTCGATGGTCTTGTCGTCAAGGCGTTTCCATTCAGTGGCGAGGCCCGGAACCGGACCCTGATTGCCCATCCAGTCGCGCAGGATCAGGCCTTCCCACAGGTTCGGGAAGAAAACGCGCTCGCCGACATTCGACTGTTCGTTCCAGATGTCGAGCGTGTTGTTGTTAGTGATCTTCTGAACGGCGACAATGACCGAGCGGCGCTGATTGGCGCGAACGATCCCCGGCATGATGAATGTGCCAGCGGCAGCACCCATGAGACCCAAAGCGTGACGACGATTGATAAGCATGGTTTCCCCGATCCGTAGCGGCCACGGAAATCCGCTGGCCAGACTAAAACTGAAGGCCGGGAATAGGCCTTCAATGTAACAGGCTTTTCTCAGTTACTTGAAGCTTTCTTGACACTGTTGTGTATAAGTCGGTTCGAGCGATCCTTTTATTAAGTTCTCGAAAGATGTTCTCTTCGCTGCGATTATGGGCCCCGCGACACTCGTTGCTGGCTTTTTGACGTGCAACAGGGTGGCGCTTCGCAAGGCAGTGACTATGGTTTCAGCATAAAGCGCCGCTATCGCTTCTTTTGAATAATAGCCCTACGAAATTATTTAGTAGTTGCGAATTTATTCTCGCTTCGAAACCGGATTGCCAGTAAAGATAGCGATCTATAATTTTCTTCTGTGAATGGGGCCGGGGGATCATGAATATTAAATACCGTCGCGGCAGCCTGTCGGCTGGCGCTTCTCTTTTGACACTATTGCTTTTTGTTGCGCCGGTACGCGCCGAGCAGCAGCTCATGCAGTTCTCTGTGAGCGGAGCCTATAGCAACGACGTGACAAATCCAGCCTTCGGTGGGCCTCCCACAGGCGTCGTAATATGGGGGTGCTGCGCGACTTATTACGGACCGACCGTTCCCTATTTGCCAGGCTCGATTGCTGAGGCACTGGGGGCTTTTGTCGGCATGGCAGGAACGCCGGTCAACGTCCCAGCTAGTGATGCGTATGACGGGTATGGAGGGCTTGGTTTTCGCCAGGGTGGTAATTTTTTGCAGAATTATGGTGGGCTGACTGTTACGCGACAGGTGGATACCACGCATGGTCCGGGCGCCGCTCCAACGCCAATAACGGCGACTTTTGCTGCAGGCGGAGTCGATAATGCTGCGCGCTGGGTCGAGACAATCTCGAACACAACGGCTAACACAATCACCGGATCGCTCACTTACATCAATGATCTTGGTTCGGACTTTGACACCCAATTCGTCGCGTCAAGTTCTGGAAATGCGGCTGCGCAAACCGGAAATTTGTATCTGGTTTCCCATGAAAACAATAGCCATAACTCCGATCCTGTCATAACGCATATTTTCGGCAATAATGCCTATACGTTGAATTCGACGATGGTGCATGCCGATGGAGACGATGCTACTGAGTGGCAATATTCCATCACGCTTGCTCCGGGCGAAACGCGGAAAATCGTGCTGTTTAATGTTCTGACCGCCGATGTAAACTTTAATCCGCTTAATCCGGTTTCAGATATCGCACTTGGCGTTCAGCTGGCTAATCTCATTACCAATAACGGACAGGCGATTGCGGCCGATTCGCTGCCTTTCACATTCTTTTCGGATTTGTCTCGTGATGATCTCAAGCAGATCCTCAATTACGACTTCGTCGGTCTGACGCTGGATACGTCGCGTCCCTATTTCATCGAAACCGATTACGCCATGACCCATGGCCCGGTGGAGTTTGACGGCGGAACGCTGCGACCAACGGCACCGATGATCATCGGTCAGGATATGGCGGTTCATGCGGCAGGCGGAACCATCGACAGCACGAACGGCGATCTCACTTTGACCGGCGCGCTTTCCGGTGCGGGAAGCATGACCTTTGCCGGAGCGAATAAGACCATCCTGACCGGCGCTGCCAGTTTTGGCGGTGGCGCGACAGTTCAGTCCGGAACGCTGATCGTCGGCAATCACGGCACCGGTTCCCTCGACGCATCGGTACAGGTCCACTCCGGCGCGACATTGGGCGGCACGGGCACCATCGGCGGCAATGTGAATATTTTGTCGGGCGGCTTTCTGTCTCCGGGCAATTCCATCGGAACACTGACGATCAATGGCGATCTGGTTCTCCAGCCCGGTTCGACGATGGAAGTGGAAATTGCCGGTAATGGCGGTTCCGACCGCGTCAATGTCAGCGGCGTTGCTACGATTACCGGAGCACATGCGGTCATAACGGCAATCGACCCGGAGACGAGCTATAAAAAAGGGCAGACCTACACATTTATTACGGCGGCGGGCGGTATTGACGGTCAGTTCGCCGATGTCACGTCGCGTTCCGCGTTTCTGAATCTCGATCTGGCGTCCCTGACGAGTGGAAATGCCGTCACCATTTCGCTGAAGGACGACATTAGCGAGCCTGCGAAGCTGTTCACGACTGCAGCCAAAACACCCAACCAGTTGGCGACAGCCGGAGGCCTTGGCACGCTGGCGCAAAGCGGCCAGTCACTGGCGCTTTATAACAGCCTGCTGATGCTGAACGAAGAAGAGGCGCGGGCGGCTTTCGATCAGTTATCCGGTGAAGCCTATGCTTCAGCCAAAGGCGTTCTGATCGATCAGACGCATTTCACGCGCGATGCGGTGACGAGCCGCTTGCAGCAGGCTTTTGGGGGAACGCCGTCTTCTCCGATCCATGCGCTGTCCTATGGCCCCGCGCCGAAGAAATCGGCAAGCGAGGCGTTTGATGCCGTCGCACCGGCCAGCATCGGCAACGCTTCGGGCCCTTATGCAGCCTGGGGCTATGCTTTCGGAAGCTGGGGCAAGCAGGATGGCAATGCTAATACAGCTGAGCTGAAATCATCCACTGGCGGCTTCATCACGGGTCTGGACGGCGTGGTCTATGACAATTGGCGGCTCGGTCTGCTGGCGGGCTATAGCCACTCCAGTTTCCATGTCGACGACCGAGCCTCTTCAGGCAGCAGCGACAATTATACGCTCGGTGCCTATGCGGGCACTGAATGGGGTTTGGCCGGTGGCGATGCTTTGGCCTTCCGGTCGGGCCTCAGCTACACATGGCACAATCTCACGATGGATCGCTGGGCGGCCTTTCCGGGCTTTAGCGACCAATTGAATGCTGATTACGATGCGGGAACGTTTCAAGCCTTCGGCGAACTTGCTTATAAAACGCAGATCGGCAAGGCCGCGTTGGAGCCCTACGCGAACCTCGCTTATGTCCGTTTGAAGACGGACGGGTTTGATGAGCAGGGACTAACCGCTGCTGCTCTGACGACGGAGTCCGATACGACCGACACGACGTTCACCACGCTTGGCTTCAGGGCATCGACCGATATCGATCTTGGCAGCTTCAACGCAAAAGCGCGGGCGGATATCGGCTGGCGTCATGCCTATGGCGATATCACGCCGGTATCGACGGCAAGCTTCCTTGGGTCTGGCGCTTTTACCGTTTCCGGTGCGCCCATTGCCAAGGATGTAGCGACCGTCGAAGCCGGTCTGGACTTCCAGATCAGCCGGGACGCCGTGCTGGGTGTCTCCTATAACGGCCAGTTCGGTTCCGGCGCTGTCCAGAATGGCGTCAATGCCAAGTTGAGCGTCAGCTTCTGACGCTAAGCGCAGTCATCTGCTTTCAGGCGGATGACTGCGCAACGATTAAACCCGGAATAATTTTCTTAAATAATCTAATCCCGCTTTCCGCCGATCAGGACCTGCCGTACCTTTCACCTGCAATCTGATTTGATCGGCGGAGTGAAAGCAGTTTATGTCCATCGATACCGGCAATCTGGAAAAACTCGCCTCGCAGCGCGTCAATGGCGTGGGCGGGCTGACGGTCCATTTTAAGGATGGTCGCTCCCGCATTTCCCGGCTTTATCAGGAAGGTGCTGCCAAAATCCGCATGCCGCAAGTGGCGCAGGACCCGCTGGAAGCGATCCTGATCAACACCTCCGGCGGGCTGACCGGCGGCGACCGGCTGCGCTGGGATGTGGAGCTGCAGGCAAGCGCATCGGCCGTCGTCACCACGCAGGCTTGCGAGCGCATTTATCGCTCGGGCGGTGGTGAGGCGCGCATCGAAACACACATCAAGATGGCAACAGGCACGCGTCTTGCATGGCTCCCGCAGGAAACCATTTTGTTCAACCGCTCGGTGCTCTCCCGAGCGCTGGATGTCGAGATGGATGAAGGGGCGGAAGCGCTGCTGGTGGAGGCGACTGTTTTCGGGCGTCTCGCCATGGGTGAAGCGGTCGAACAGGCATCGTTCAGCGATCGCTGGCGGGTGCGGCTCGGCGGGCGTCTGATTCATGCGGAAGAGTTCCGCCTTGGGCCTGATGTTGCCGCTGAATTGCAGGCCAGAGCCGTGGCGGATGGCGGGCTTGCCGTTGCTACGGTGCTGCTGGTTTCAGGCCAGCCCGAAAGGCAGCTGGAGGCGGTGCGCGCCATCATCGGTGAGGAGGGCGGCGCCAGCGTCTGGCAGGTTGGCGGGGCCACAAAGCTCACGGCGCGGCTCTGTGCGCCGGACAGTTACGCCTTGCGCAAGCGCCTTGCTCCTTTGCTGGCGCTGCTCAATGGAAAGGCAGCGCTGCCTAAAGTTTGGTCCATTTGAATTTGCGGCCACCGGGCCGTGTTTGTTGAGAAGGTTCGCTACGAAGCCATGAATTTGACGCCCAGAGAAAAAGACAAGCTTTTGATCGCCATGGCGGCGATGGTCGCCCGTCGTCGTCTGGAGCGCGGCGTGAAGCTCAATCATCCCGAAGCCATCGCCCTGATCAGCGATTTCGTTGTGGAGGGCGCGCGGGACGGGCGCAGCGTGGCGGACCTGATGGAAGCAGGCGCGCATGTCATCA
>JAEXXS010000156.1 GCA_023451915.1 Pseudomonadota bacterium
ATCGGGCTACGATATCGGTCTTTACGAGCACTGTCTGTTCGAAGAAGGTGGCGCGGTTGTCCATGTGCCGACGCTGCGCAAGGACGTGCGCGATGTGTCGCCGCGCGATCTGGAAGGTTTCGATGCGATCATTCATCTGGCCGCACTTTCGAACGACCCGCTGGGCAATCTCAATGAAGAACTGACCTATGACATCAACCACCGCGCCAGCGTGGCCATGGCAAAAGCGGCCAAGCGCGCGGGCGTGGGGCGGTTTCTCTTCGCATCGTCATGCAGCAATTATGGTATCAGCGATGCAGACCTGATCGACGAGACCGGCGAGCTGAAGCCGGTCACGGCTTATGGCCGCTCGAAAGTGCGCGCCGAGCAGGAGATCCGGGAACTGGCCGATGCGGATTTCTGCCCGGTCTATTTGCGCCCCGCGACCGCCTATGGCGTATCACCTTTCCTGCGCTTCGATATTGTGTTGAACAATCTCGTCGCCTGGGCCGTGACCAAGGGGCTGATCTATCTGAAATCGGATGGCACGCCATGGCGGCCCATCGTGCATATTCGCGATATTTCGAGGGCCTTCATGGCGGCTATGGAAGCGCCGCGCGAGAAGGTCTTCAATGAAGCCTTCAATGTCGGTTCCACCGAACATAATTACCGCATTCGTGATATAGCAGGCATTGTCGCCCAGACGGTTCCCGATTGCCGGATCGAGTTTGCGGAAGATGCCGGGCCGGATACACGGTCCTACCGTGTGAGCTTTGAGAAATTGGCGCGGGTTCTGCCCAACGCCAAGCCGCAATGGGATGCTGCGGCCGGTGCGGAAGAACTGCTCGCAGCCTATAGCCGCTCGACCCTGACGCTTGAGGAATTCGAAGGGCCTCGGTTCCAGCGCATTGCCCATATCCGCAAGCTTTTGACAGAAGGTGTTCTCGATAGCGATCTGCGGCGCGTGGAGCTTGTGCAGCCGCCGCTCAGAGCAATCGCATGATGGATGCGCGGCCAGATACAATGAACGTATACCGGTGTCCGGACGGGCAGGCGATCTATGATCTGACCGCGCAACTTTATCCCATCTGCCGCAGTCTGACAGGTGATGGTGTGCGGGAAACGCTTGCCATTATTGGCAGGCATCTGCCGCTGGAGATCCATGAAGTGCCAACCGGAACCCCGCTTTTCGACTGGAAAGCACCGCAGGAATGGGTGATCCGCGAGGCCTATATTTTAGACAAGAATGGCCAGCGGATCGTCGATTTCGCGCGGCACAATCTGCATGTGGTGAATTTCAGTATTCCTGTGCGAACAAGGCTTTCGCTCAAAGACCTGAAGAGCCACATTCACACACTGCCCGATCAGCCCGATCTCATTCCTTACCGCACCTGTTATCATGCGGAGGACTGGGGTTTCTGCATGGCGCATAGCGACTATCTGGCGATGGCTGACGGCGAGTATGAGGTGGTTATCGATGCCGAGCGGCGCGATGGCGCGCTTGTCTATGGAGAGTTCACCCATCGCGGAACAACGGACGAGACTTTTCTTATCTCCGCGCATCTTTGCCACCCCTCGCTTGCCAATGACAATTGCTCCGGTCTGGCCTTGCTGACGCTTTTAGGCGCGGCGCTGAAAGCGCGCTCCACGAGGCTGACTTATCGCTTTCTGTTCGGCCCGGCGACGTTTGGTGCGCTTGCCTGGCTGCGAGAGAACGAACCACATCTCGACCGGGTTAGTCACGGTCTGGTCCTGTCCTGCGTGGGCGATGATGGCGGGCCGAATTACAAGCGCAGCCGTCGCGGCAATGCGATGATCGACCGGATCATGGGGCAAGTGCTTGCGCAGTCCGGTCTGGCTGGAGCGACGATGCACGATTTCTGGCCCTATGGATATGATGAACGGCAGTTCTGTTCGCCGGGATTCAACCTGCCGGTCGGCATGTTTCAGCGCAGCCTCTATGGTAGTTTTCCAGAATATCACACCTCTGCGGATAATCTGGATTTCATCAAGCCGGAATGTCTTGAGCAATCCTTCAATCTCATCATGCAGGCCATTGAAATCGCGGAGCGAAACTGGGTTCCACTCAACACGTCGCCCAAGGGTGAACCGCAGCTTGGACGCCGTGGGCTTTACGGTAAGACCGGCGGCGACAGCCGCGCCGCACAGGAAGCCATGGCCATGCTGTGGGTTCTCAATCTGGCGGATGGCAGCGCGTCGCTTCTCGACATGGCCGAGCGGTCGAAATTGCCTTTCGAAACGCTTGCCGGGGCTGCGGACAGATTGCGCGATGCCGGATTGCTGATCGAGTTAAAGTAATGGCCCTAAAGTAAAGGCCAAGAGCGGTCCTTGTCCGATATGACGCTAGGCTGGTTCGGCCATGGTATGCCGAGCGCCGGATCATCATAGCGCAGGCCCGTTGCATGATCCGGCGTGTAGGGATGCGAGATCATGTAGCGGATGAGGACATTATCGGTAAGCGCCTGAAATCCATGGGCGCAGCCTTCCGGAATATAAAGCTGTACGCCATTTTCCGCCGAAAGCTCTAGGCCGACCCAGCGCATATAGGTGGGCGATTTGGGCCTTATATCCACCAGCACATCCCATACCGTGCCTTGCAGGCAGGCCACCAGTTTCGTCTCCGAATGCGGATCGTTCTGGTAGTGCAAACCGCGCAGCGTGCCTTTCTCCCGCGAAAAGGAAAGACTGTGCTGTGGGTAGTGCGTTTCCATTTGCCGTTCGGCAAAAGCCGTTTCGGAATAAACGCGCGTAAACCAGCCGCGCTCATCTTCCAGCCGTTCCGGCTCGATAGACCATGCGCCGTCAATGTTCAAAGAAGTAAACCGCATATGTGTTGCCCCGTTTCCGCCAGCCGACATTCTGACAGCGTGGTCACGGCCCGGTAGAGCCTTCTTCGAGGGACGATCTTCACCTTTCGGCGTAGGGCCTTCCTCCCGATAGATGCGCCACCTACACCCTTGCCCGCCCTATGGCGCAAGGCGGGTGAGGATCGGCAATATCCCTAGGGCGATGGCTGCGCCCAATGGTATGTGCGCCGCGCTCCAGATGGCAGTCTCGGCAATCTTTAGACCGCTTAGTAGTTTTGGGACCAGAGTAGTCGCGGCCATTGCAATGGCCAGAGCCGAGGGGGTGTGTATGACCATCCAGACACCGGATATTTCGCGGAGCAAAAGCATGACGCAAGAGCGGACCGGCTGTCGCCTGTGCGGTAAGCGGCTCAAACACACATTTGTGGATCTGGGCATGTCGCCGCCCTGCGAAAGTTTCGTTGCCGCCGATCAGCTTGACCGCATGGAGCCATATTATCCGCTCTATGCGCTGGTCTGCGATCACTGCTATCTCGTGCAGCTGAAGGAGTATTTTTCGCCCGCCGAGATTTTCACCGAATATGCCTATTTCTCGTCCTTCGCGACCAGTTGGGTGGATCACGCCAGAGCCTATTGCGAAGCGATCACCGAACGGCTGGAACTGGACGAGAACAGCTTTGTGGTGGAGGTCGCCTCCAATGACGGCTATCTGCTTCAGCATTTTCTGCCGAAGGGCATTCCGGTTCTGGGCATAGAACCTGCCGCCAATGTGGCGCAGACGGCAATCGCCAAGGGCGTGCCGACCCGGGTCGACTTCTTCGGCGCGAAACTCGCGCTGGAAATGCTGGGCGCTGGTCAAAGCGCCGACCTCATCATCGGTAACAATGTTTTGGCGCAAGTGCCTGATCTCAATGATTTTGTGCGCGGGATGCAGCTTCTGCTCAAGCCGGAAGGTGTCATCACGCTGGAGTTTCCGCATCTTGCCAATCTGATCGAGTTTAACCAGTTCGACACGATCTATCACGAGCATTTTTCCTATTTCTCGTTGCTGACAATCCGCTTCATGGCCCACAGGCACCACCTCAAGATCATCGATGTCGAGGAAGTGCCGACTCATGGCGGATCGTTGCGGGTCTATCTGGCCCGCACCGGCAGCAAGCGCAAAGTGTCGCCCCGGGTGGCGGCCCTGCTCAAGAAGGAAGAGAGCTTTGGCCTCAACGATATCTCGACCTATGAGCAGTTTGCGGAAAAGACCCGCCACGCCAAACGCGATCTCCTGTCCTTCCTGATCGCAGCCAAGAATTCCGGCAAGCGCATCAGCGGTTACGGCGCACCGGGCAAGGGCAATACGCTTTTGAACTATTGCAGCATCGGCACGGATTTTCTGGATTTCACGGTTGACCGCAATCCCTACAAGCACGGGCGCTATACGCCCGGCATGCATATCCCGATCTATGATGTATCGGCGATAGACAAATACAAGCCGGACTACATCCTCATCCTGCCCTGGAACTTTAAGGATGAGATCATCCGGCAGATGCAGCATGTGGTCGAATGGGGTGCAAAATTTATCATCCCCATTCCCCATGTCCGATTGATCGATCCAGCTCTGATTACAGAGGAGCGTTAGCCATGAAAGTCGTTCTGTTTTGCGGCGGTCTTGGAACCAGAATCCGCGAATATTCGGAAAATGTGCCAAAGCCGATGATCCCGCTGGGCCACCAGCCCATCCTGCATCATGTCATGGAATATTACAGCGATTACGGTCACAACGACTTTGTCCTTTGCCTCGGCTACAAGGCCAATGTCGTGAAGGATTTTTTCCTGACGATCCGCCCGCAGACTTTCGCGGATTGTGTGGTCTCCAATGGCGGGCGCAATGTCGAATTGCTGGAAGAAGTGGATCGCGACTGGAGCGTGACGCTGCTCGACACCGGCATCTGGCGCAATATCGGCGAGCGCCTGTGGAGCGCGCGCACCCATGTCGAGAAGGAGGAGATGTTCCTCGCCAATTACAGCGATGGTCTGAGCGATGTCGATCTTGACGACATGACGCGGCGTTTTGAGGCGAGCGGCAAGATAGCCTGCTTTTTGGCGGTGCGTCCGCCGCTGACCTATCATCTGGCGGATATCGCCGAAGGCGGAGACGTGCGGGCTTTCCGCACCTCGAATACCTCCGATATCTGGATCAATGGCGGTTATTTCCTCTTCCGCAAGGAAATCTTCGATTACATGCGGGAGGGCGAAGAGCTGGTGCTGGAACCGTTCAGCCGTCTCATCGCCGACAATCAGCTGATGGCCTATAAATATGAGGGCTTCTGGCGGTCCATGGACACGCTGCGCGACTGGCAGACGCTGGAAGACATGGTCGAGAAGGGCGATATGCCCTGGAAAAAACACAAGGCGGAGCAGCGCGCTGCCAACATCGCCATAGCGCTATGATCGACCTGCGTACTCTCGCCAATCCGGGCAGGCCGCTTCAGGTCCTGTGTCTGGGCGCGCATTCGGACGATATCGAAATTGGTTGCGGGGGAACGCTCCTCAGCCTGATCGAAGTAGGGACGCCAATGCACATCGAATGGTGTGTGTTGTCGGGCAGCGAAGAAAGGCGCGCCGAGGCGGAGGCTTCAGCGCGCGATTTTCTGCGTGGTACAGAAAATCCCGGCATCCATCTAGCGGCGTTTGAGGACAGTTACTTTCCCGCGCAAATCCGCGAGATCAAGGCATGGCTGATCGAACAGCGCGGTCGCCAGACGCCGGATATCGTATTTACCCATCGGCAGGGCGACGCACATCAGGATCACCGGACGGTCAACGAGCTGACCTGGAACCTCTTCCGCGACCAGTTGATCCTCGAATATGAAATACCGAAATGGGATGGCGATCTCGGCCAGCCCAACGCCTATTCCGCGCTTTCGGCGGCGATCATGGAACACAAGGTCGAGCTTTTGATGAAGCATTTCGGCACGCAGCGCTCGAAAGACTGGTTCGACCCGGAAACATTTCGCGGATTGGCGCGATTGCGCGGCATGGAATGTCGTGCCCCGGAAACCTATGCCGAAGCCTTCCATATGCGCAAGCTTAGACTGTTTTAAAACTGTCTGAAGATACAAAAAAGCCCGCTGCGCTGGGAGGAGGAGTGCGCAACGGGCTGATTGGTAAAGCGCGATTGGGAGGAGGAGTATCGCGCTTCGTGTCCGGTTTCTGGGAGGAGGAGTGAAACCGAACAACGCGAAAATAGGTGCGCAGTCAGAGGTTTACAAGAGGACATGCTGCAGGGCAGCTATGCATTTTTTAAATGGCTAAAAAAGAAACCGCCCCGCAGCGGTCTAGCGCGCTGGGGCGGTCACTCCCTCCTCCAAGTGGAGCACACAATAATGTGGGAGTTTCTAAAAGCAAGCCCTCAACAAAACTCTATATTTTTCAGAAAATACTGAAATTCATGAAGCTAATTGAGTCGTTATTTGGCAGGCCCCAGAGGTTTGGCTGCGTTCACCCAAATCATCGGACAGTCCCTATGCCAAAAGCTTTGGCTGATATTTGATATAATTTATCGACTACCTATTGGATGTTGGTTGGCACAGCCCGACGATGGGCGCAAAGACGCCGTTTGGTTGAACTGCGCAGCGATGCCTCCCGATTTTCCAACATTGCTATTTCCATTTTGGAACAGGTGTGATTAGGTTCGTGCCGACTGATTTAAGGAGTCAGTGTTCGACATGCGCGGTTCGATAGGCCTCAGCAGTGGAATTTTAGACAGGGCTATAAAAAACTCTGCTTCAAGGTAAGTTTCAGAAAAGACTTATAATTTCAGTTATTTAATCAGGCTGTCCTCCCAATTATTTGGGTAAATTATCCGTTCCGATCACGTAATCTTTCAGTCTGGAACCCTTTGTTGGTTTTAGAATCGGTCTTTAGTCGCCATTTTTTCCCTGCGTGCACTCCTGAGAGCTCGCCCGCCTCGCGCCCCTAAGCCCCCCGCCCAAACGCGAGGCGGTTCCTTATCAAGGACCCCTTTTTTCCAAGAATCGCATCAATCCCAAATGCCGCAGCGAGAGACTTTGTTCTGCGTACTTTGAGGTACGGCACATAACTCTCGTTGTTTCGAATAAAAATCGCAGTCACGTTTTAAGACTTTACGCAGCGTCAGATTTGATTGGGATTTAAACGCAAATCTGAAGTGCTTTCTTCTGTGGAAGACGCCGAAAAGCCCGGCTGACGCCCTATTCTTCGGATACGTTTAGGCAAAGTGAGTCGATTGGTGCGCGAAGTGCGCCCCGGCTCGGAATCTATGCAGCAAAGGTCCGGCATTATGTCCGGGCGCTTTCGCTTCGACAACGGGCGTGCATGACAGGACGCCAGCCAAAAATTAACCATCTGTTAACCATTCCGCATATAGACCGAGTAAACCGTTTTTTAACCAAGATGAATCAAGTGCTAACACAATCCCGTCCCATCCGTTTGAAAGGGCGCTCCTTTCTTGCGCTGGTGCTCTCGCCTGAACTGCCGTTGGACGGCTGGCTCGACAGGCTGGACGATCTTGCCGCGCGTTCGGCGGGGTTCTTTCTGAACCGTCCGGTCGTGCTTGATCTTGAGAATCTGGTTATCGAACGAATGCAGTTGGTTCAGCTACTGGAAGATCTTGCAGGTCGCGGTGTCTGGATCACGGGTTTTGAAAATGCACGTCCTTCGCTTCTCGGGCCAGGCATGCCGCCGGCATTGCGTGGCGGTCAGGCGGCAGCGGATTTCAATCCCGAGGTGAGCGAGCCTGCAGCGCCTTCAAAGCCGGTTGCCGCGGCGCCTGCCAATGTGCAGCTGGTCAAGGCCGTGCCTTCGATGGTGGTGACGGAACCTGTGCGCTCCGGCCAATCCATCTATTTTCCGGATGGCGACGTTACCGTTGTCGGTTCGGTGGCTTCCGGTGCAGAAGTGGTGGCGGGCGGTTCGATCCATGTCTACGGCGCGCTGCGGGGTCGTGCGATGGCTGGAACAGCAGGCAATTCCAATGCGCGCATTTTCTGCCGCAAGATGGAGGCCGAGTTGGTTGCGATCGACGGCCTCTACAAGACGGCGGAAGACATGGAAGCCCGCTTGCGCGGTCAGGCGGTGCAACTCTGGCTCGATGGCGATTATATGATGGCCGAAACGCTCGGCTGATCGATTTGTTGAAAAGAAATCATGCCCGGTTGGGCGGGCAATACTCTCATAAGGCGTGCGGGAGCTACAGGAGACCAATATGGCAAAAGTAATTGTTGTAACTTCCGGCAAGGGTGGCGTTGGCAAGACGACATCCACTGCAGCCATCGGCGCCGCTCTTGCGCAGCGTGGCGAAAAGACTGTCGTTATCGATTTCGATGTCGGTTTGCGTAATCTTGATCTGGTGATGGGCGCCGAACGCCGCGTGGTGTTCGATCTGGTGAATGTCATTCAAGGCGATGCCAAGCTGCCGCAGGCGCTTATCCGCGACAAGCGTCTCGACACCCTGTATCTGCTGCCCGCCTCCCAGACCCGCGACAAGGACAACCTCACGACCGAGGGTGTCGACCGTGTCATCGAAGACCTCAAGAAGGAATTCGACTGGATCATCTGCGACAGCCCGGCCGGGATTGAGCGCGGCGCGACGCTTGCCATGCGTCATGCCGACATGGCTGTTGTGGTGACCAATCCCGAAGTGTCGTCGGTGCGCGATTCAGACCGTATTATCGGCCTTCTCGACGCCAAGACTCTCAAGGCCGAACGTGGCGAGCGGGTGGAAAAGCATCTTTTGCTGACCCGTTACGACCCGATCCGCGCCGAACGCGGCGACATGCTGAAAGTCGAAGACGTTCTTGAAATTCTGTCTATCCCGCTTCTGGGCATCATCCCTGAAAGCCAGGACGTGCTGCGCGCATCCAATATCGGCTCTCCAGTGACGCTTGCCGACCAGCGCAGTGCGCCGGCTTTGGCCTATCTGGATGCAGCACGCCGTCTGGCGGGCGAAGAAGTGCCGATGACTGTCCCATCCGAAAAGCGCAGCCTTCTGGGCAAAATTTTCGGAAGGAGAGCGGCATGAGCCTATTTCGTTTCTTCACCAAGCAGGCATCGGCGCCCATGGCGCGCGAGCGTCTGCAAGTTCTGCTGGCGCATGAACGAGCGTCCGAGGGACATTCCGATCTTGTGGCGGTGCTGAGGGAAGAAATTCTGGCGGTGATCGCCAAGCATATCCAGATCGATCGCGACAAGGTCAGCGTGAAGATGGATCGCGGAGATCAGATGTCGACACTGGAAGTCGATATTGAACTTCCCTTGAAGCAAAAGGTACGGGCAGCCTGATTTTCAAAGCATTTCCGGCCAAGACTGTAAGGAATTGTGTCTGGAAGTGCCTCAATACAATGTGCGGGGGCGATAATGGAGGGATATTTCCATGAACCGCGGCACACTTCTAATCCGTCTGAAAGAGCTTCAGGAACTGCCTAAGTTTCAGAAGCGCGATATCTGTACGATAAGCGCCTTTCTACCTCTCGAGGCTCTGGCAGAACATGTCAGGGTCTGCGAGGAGGCCGCAGGCGTAGCGCAAACGGGGCAGGATCACTGATCCTCCCCACTTTTTTGGCTTACATCTTTTCACGGTACGGCAAAGTGCGTCTGCAAGTAGCAGCCGAGAAGCAGAAGCACGACAGCAGCCGCTATGAGAGCCAGAATTTTCATATAATAGCATTCGCTCAATCTCCACTCACGTTCAATAAAACTGATGGTGATCGAAGTGCGAGGGGCCGGACCCGGATCAGGCGGCCTTCTGGAGCAGTTCGCGCCGCGCTGTCGCAACGACCTGCTGCGTCAAGTCGGAGAGCCGGTCTGCCGCAAGGCGATTGACCTGCCAGTACAGCGGCACATCAAGCGGCGTGCCAGCTACAAGTTCGACCAGCCTCCCGGATGCAAGGTGGTCCTTTACCAGCACATTCGGGTTCACGCCCCAGCCCATGCCGTCGAGGCTCGCTTCGACGAACCCTTGGGTGGACGGCAGCCAGTGCGTTGGACAATTGACGTCGGCATTGAGGTTTTCCTTGATCCAGCGCTCCTGCAACCGGTCTTTCTGATTGAAGGTCAGGGCAGGCGCGGCGGCCAGCGCTTCGCTTGTCACGCCATCCTGGAAATATCGCTCCATGAAATCCGATGATGCTGTCGCGTGGTATCGCAACGTGCCGAGCGGAACGATCCGGCAGCCTTGCACCAGCTTTGCATGCGATGTCACCGCCGCCAGAACGCGCCCGCGCTGCAGCCATTCGGCTGTGTGATCCTGATCGTCCACGGCGATGTTGAGAAGGTGGTCAGATCCTTTCGTAAAGGCGGAAACGGCTTTCAGAAACCATGTGCCGAGACTGTCGGCATTGGTGGCGATGTTCAGGGTGACGCGCTGTTTGAGATCGTCTGCCCCGGCAAGGGCTGGCAGTTCTTCAAGCAATTCGCGTTCCAACATCCCCACCTGTTCGATGTGGCGGCAGAGCCAGTCGCCTTTTTCCGTCGCGGTGCATGGTGTGCCGCGCGAGATTAATACCGTTCCCAGCCGCTCTTCCAGGTGCTTCACCCGCTGCGATATCGCTGACGGCGTTACATTCAGCGCGCGGGCCGCTTTCTCGAAACTGCCGGTCTGCACCACCATCGCCACGGCTCGAAGCGCGGAATAATCGATCATTAGTCTATCTTAATTGAAGTTAGTATCTTTAACTATACTAATCCAGGCGAGGCCTATATCCAAGCGCTATCAACCATTACAACTAGCGTGGCATTCAGCGCCACGCTTCGTAGCGAGCTCTAATGAATTTCTCGGTTTATCTGACAGGCCTGACCATGGGCCTCAGCCTGATTGTTGCCATCGGTGCGCAGAACGCTTTCGTTTTGCGGCAGGGACTGCGCGACGAGCATGTTTTCGCGGTTAGTCTTGTCTGCGCGGTATCGGATGCGGTGCTGATCACGCTTGGGATCACCAGCTTCCAGAAGATCGCGGCGGCGCTTCCTGCCATTGATCCGATCATGCGCTATGGCGGTGCAGCTTTTTTGATTTGGTATGGAGCGCGAAGCCTTTATGCGGCAATCACATCGTCAACAGCGCTATCGACCGGCAACGGTCAGGCGACGGGCTTCTGGAAAGCCATTGCCACTTGCCTCGCGCTGACCTGGCTGAACCCGCATGTCTATCTGGACACGGTCGTTTTGCTGGGCACGATCTCGACCCAGTTTCCAGGCTTTGAAAGCTCGTTCGCTATCGGTGCGATTACCGCCTCGTTTGTCTTTTTCTTTTCGCTGGGCTTTGGCGCGCGTTGGCTGCGGCCGATCTTTGCCAGACCATCGTCGTGGCGCATACTCGAAGGCGTGATCGCATTTGTGATGTGGGCAATTGCATTCAAGTTGCTGACCGGCGCATAAGCGCCAGACATTCTTGATCAAGATTGGTCTTCTGGGAGGCTTTGCCGGATGCGCTCGGAAACAAAGCTATGCAGCGTGAAGGAGGTTGCCGGATTGTGATCCGGTGACTTTGGAAAACCTTTGAGATCCTGCGGTGCAATGCCAAACCGTTCTTTGAAGAATTTGGTGAATTGCGCACGGTCGGAGAAGCCGCAGGCATAGGCGACTTCCTTCATGCTCAGGCGTCGTCCGCCATCATTGATGAGGCGTCGATAAGCAAGATCGAGCCGTTTGTTGCGGATCAGCTTTGTGACACCGCTGTCAGGTTCAAATGCGCGATAAAGATGCGAGTGCGACAGCTTGAATTGTTGCATAATGCTCTTTGGCGAAAGGTTTGGATCGGCGAGATTTGCGTCGATATGATCGAGCACGCGCTGCCGCAGCGGCTGGCTGACGGCAAGATATTCTTCCAATGTGAAAGCCTGCCTGTTGATGGCAGCCTTCAGCAGAACCATCAGAGATTCCTGAATTTCAGGATAATCATTCTGGTCGATCGTATCGATGATACGGTCGAGTGTCAGAATGAAATTGAACAGAATCTTGTTGGTTGCGATGTTGGAAGGCAGCACCAAACCGTGCAGGTTCTTGCCCGGAAAGGCCTTGTTGAGTTCCTTGCGCGGGATGGCCAGCGTCACGCGGGCGCCAGCTTCCTTCCTGCTGGTCATCACCTGTGTCAGATCGAGAATGAATATGTCGCCGGGCTTCACATCGACGCTTTTACCGTTGAAGTCACCGCGGTAATCGCCGGCCAGGACAAGCTGCAGCAAATAAAGGTCGAGATCCGTTTTCGCGATGATTTTAGGTGTCCGATCACAAAACTGTCTGCTGAATGTGGTATTGCCAACCACCAGCTCGCCAAACAGGCGCGAGCGGACGGAGCCGCTCATGACCTTTTCGCCATGGTCAAGCGTCGGCGAAACGTCGTAAATGATGGCCGACGTCTCCCGCCAGAAATCGTTGCGGTTCTTTTCATCGACCATGTCGGCAGATATGTAATGGCCGCTTTTCATGTGCCCCCAACCGCGAAAATTATCAGCTGGCAACTTTGCCTGCGAATTTTCGCAAGTGAAAAGCTTCCAACTGTTTCCAATTACTCCCAAGCCCGGACCTAATCTATCAAATTTGTCCCCCATAACGCAATATGGGATAAAGCTGGCACATATTAGGGACATACATGTATTGTCATCAGATTTTCGTGAGCTATTCCTAAGTGTTGGGGTTCATTGTTTTTATGGCTCGCTGAAATATCAGTTTATGAAATAAAATGAGGATTTAGGACGCACGCTCCTTGAATCTATACCCAAGCAAAGTTGTCGTTTTTGGATGAAAATTCCGAGAAAAACCGTTCGTTAGGTCGAGTGTTTCTTGATGGCGAGGGAATATATCTGACGGAGAGAATAACTATACAGAAATGACAATTCAGGGTTGTCGTTCTATCTGCGACACGCGAAGTCGCAACTGTCGATATAGCGCCGAAATTATCCCCTGCCATGTTTTGTTTCTCATTGGTGACAACGGGCGCTTTCACCGCCAGTCGAACCGTCGCGCTCAGGGTAGCGCCCGACCGGAGCGATCCCAATTTCTCCTTTTGCAATAAACCGCTTTATCAGAAAGGATCGATAATGATCGTAAAGCGAAAAATACAGTTGTTCGCTTGCATGGTGGCGCTAGCGCTTGCTTCGCCGGTACAGCTGGCATTCAGTCATGACTGGGACCATGATCATTGGCATCACGACCATGACTTTCCGCCTTTCGGTCATGATGGTTGGCATCATCACCATGACCATGCCGGCGCTGCCGTTGCCGCGGGGATTCTCGGTCTGGCGATTGCCGCCGCCATTGCCGACAATGGCAGCAACCGTCCTCATGATGTTTATGCTGCGCCGCCGCAACCTTATTATGCACCGCC
>JAEXXS010000158.1 GCA_023451915.1 Pseudomonadota bacterium
ATGATACTGCCGCCCAGCGCGATGAATGCTCGGCTTCATGTTCCGTCACCATCCGAACGGCACGAGCACGGACTTCAGGAGAGAATTTGTTCGTCGTCTTGCTTGTCATAGACCCTATTTCTCACGAGTTGGGGTCTCCGGCAAACCCGGTGCGGTTCACCCCGATTGTTTCCGATTGAATAAAACGCTGCGACGGTGCTTTTCTCTCGACCGCTAAATTTTGTATGATACTCGAAAATTGAAAGATATGGCGGCAGGCGGAGGAAAGCGATCACTGGCCATATCCGCTGATCCGCGAATACCGACCATGCGATGGAGTGCTGACCTATGTGAATCAACTCGACCATTTCGTCGATGTGATCCATGGCAATGCCACACCGTTGATCACGGCACGCGATGGGACGTCGACACTCGCCGTCACGCTTGCGGAAATGCTGAATGCGGTCGGGGTGGCGGTAGCGAAGGCCGGTTACGATTATCTCGGCTTTCGCCTCTTGCCGCTGTCTCCGGTGGTCAGGCTTATTTCATTGATGGATGCGCCAGCCCCTGTGAAATCTCTTCTAAGCCTTAGCAGGAGAGATTATTGGATCGTTGTTACTCTAAACGGTCACGCGCGCCGATCGATAACTCTTTCAGGATGATCGCGCATGAGGTCGCTCCTGCATCGAGCACGCCTAATGATCTCTCGCCGAGGCGGCTTGCTCTGCCGACCTTGGCCACGAGATTGATCGTGGAATCGCGTCCCTTTTCGGCCGCTTCAACCAGGGCATTCAGCGCGTCCGAAAAGGATTTTCCAGAAGCGTTTGCGTCATCGAATGCTTCGATGGCCGGAACGAGTGTGTCCAACAACGTTTTGTCGCCGACCTCTGCCGAACCAATGGACTGGACGCCCTCCAGACCGGCGTGCAGCATGCGGCTGAAAGTGTCCGGGTCAATCTCATCGACGCCGTCAATCTTTTCCGCGAATTCGGTGAACATCACACCGTAAAGCGGCCCCATCGAACCGCCTATTTCGGTCAATAGAACGGTTCCAAGCGTATCGAGCGAAGCTGCAAGCGTTTCGCCTTTGTCCTTCAGGCGTTCGGAAGCCGTGTTGAAGCCCTTGGCCATGTTAACGCCATGGTCGCCGTCACCGATCTTGCCGTCGATCTCGCTCAGATAAGCGCGGTTTTCCACGATCCGTTCGGCCATGGCGATGACGATATTGCCAGCTTTTGCATTGTTCAGGGTCTGCACTGTTTTCTTCTCACAGAATGGTTGTGCAGCGCACTTCGACATCAAGCAGCTGCTTCAACTCATCGTCCAGCGCCATGACAGTGAGTGTCGCGCCAACCATTTCGAGTGAGGTGAAGTAATTGCCGATATAGGTGCGGTATATCGTCAAGCCTCGCGCGGTGATTTCCGTTTCGATCGTATCGTTGAGGATATAGAGTTCGTTTAACGGCGTCGCACCAAGGCCGGATATGAGAACGGCGACTTCCGTGCCTTCGGCAAGTTTGTGATCTTCGAGAACGATCTGGCACATTTCCCGGGCTATCGCATCAGCCGTTTTGAGGGGTTCCACGCGAACGCCCGGTTCGCCATGATGGCCGATACCAACTTCCATGGTGCCCGGTGCAATTTCGAAATTGGGGTGGCCAACGGCGGGCAGGGTGCAGGGCCCAAGACCGATGCCGATAGACCGGCAATTGTCGATGGCCTTTTGTGCTGTCGCACGCACTTCTTCCAGCGTTGCACCGGATGCCGCTTTGGCACCGCCGATTTTCCACATGAAGATTTCGCCGGCAACGCCGCGACGCTTATCCCGTTCGTCGGCTGGTGCTGAACAAACATCGTCATTGGCGACGACGGTCGCAATTTCGATACCGTCTTTTGCCGCAAGCTTGGCTGCCAGTTTGACGTTCATATTGTCGCCAGCATAATTGCCGTAGAGGACCACGACGCCCTTACCGCCATTGGACTCCCGAATGGCGTCGTGAAAGCTTTTTGCTGTTGGTGAAGAAAACAGCTCTCCGACAGCCACCGCATCGAGCATGTTTTTTCCGGTATATCCGATGAAAGCGGGCTCGTGGCCCGATCCGCCGCCGGTCACTACGCCGACCTTGCCTGCGATGGGCGCATCCTTGGCGACGATGACGCGCGGGTTTTCAGCCTGACGTACAATGTCGGAATGGGCTTTGATAAAGCCTTTTACAGTATCTTCAACGACTTCGTCGGGGTTGTTGATAAAACGCTGCATGTGGCCTCCTGTCCGATGTTCGAGCGCCGGGCTCGGAGGATTTTATAACCGTCGCTGGTCTGTCCGTCGAGGGGAAGACGAGCTTTTCCCGGGGGCAAAAGAGTTAATTAAAACAATGGCGCGCCGCCACAATGCGGTCATCGCCGGAGCGCTGATTTGGTGTCGGAGGGCATGCGGATGGCCGTGAGCAACGGCATTAAACTCTTGTAATTTTGAAAATACAGTTGTAAACGTGCCCGAGATCATATTGCACGAAACGAAAATCATAGCGTTTCGCGCATCGATTTGCGGGCAGGTGAGGTTGCCTGGCCAGATTTTGCTTAGGGAGGAATCTAATGAAAAAATTCGCTACTTTGCTGGCGCTTGCCGCCTTTGCATTGCCGACCGTCGCAGTTGC
>JAEXXS010000168.1 GCA_023451915.1 Pseudomonadota bacterium
TCCGTCTCTATGCGCCGGAAAAGGTGCAGTACGGCATCGACCGTTACACCAATGAGGTCAATCGCCTTTATGGTGTGCTCAACCGTCAGCTCGAAGGCAGGGATTATATCGCAGGCGAATATTCTATCGCCGACATGGCCAGCATCGGCTGGGTCAATGCTTTCAAGAACTACGAGCAAAACCTTGACGATTTCCCGAATCTGAAGCGCTGGCATGAAACCATGAATGCGCGTCCGGCTGTCACGCGTGGTCTGCTTGTCGGTAAGGAAGAGCGCGAAAAATCCAATCTGGCCAACGACAAGGAAGCGCAGAAAATTCTATTCGGCCAGAAGGCGCGCTGACGCGGAAGAAAAGAAAGGGCGGCTGTTCGGGCCGCCCTTTTTGTTTGGTGACTGTTGCGCCGATTACTGGCGCGTCAGGCTTTCGCTCTTGCAGATCAGGCCGCCCAGCACGCAGCCCGACAGCGACAGCGTGTTGCCCTTCACCGATGCCTTGCCCGTATAGGTCTTGCCTTCGTCGAGCTTATTGACTTCACCCTTGTAGCTGCCGCCCGTGCCGGACATGGTGCCGATGGACTTGCCCTTATATTCGCCGGTCATCACAGTGCCGCAGAATTTGTTGCCGCCGCAGGACGCATAGCTGATGATGGTGCCGTTCGGGCGCTTCCAGCTGCCCACAATGCCTTCCTCCGCCAGAGCGGGCGCGGCGAAGCTGGCTGCAAGTGTCATTCCAAGAATAAGAGTGCGGATCATTCATTCCTCCCAATATGCGCCAGTCCCGCTCCATCGGGATATGGCGGTAAACCGCTTCATTTATTTGCCGTGGTCGCCGTAACCGGGCCTTTGCCTGATCGCAAAGCCTCGGAGTGCGCCGATTTTGCAAGACGATAGTGTTCTCCCCCAATCGCCAAGACTTACGCAAACGTAAACGTAAACGAGATTTCGCGCGAGCGGAAGGGGAATTTTCGCATTCATGCGGAGACGGGAGGAGGGAATTCCATGCCGTGTGTAAACGCCCAGATGCACCATTTCTCCGACGCGAGATCCTCCTATGGTTATCAGTCGGTTTCCGTGCAGCGAGCACATTTGAATCGATTTTTCTGGAAAATACAGCAATCCGCGAGACTTGGATGTTTAACAAAATCCCAAGTTTACCCCTTGTTGGGATTTTGTTGGTCAGACGTTAAGCATCTGGTTTAACGTGCATTTCAGCCCTGAGCTCTATTCTCGACATCATGAACGGAACGACAGAGACGGCAGTTTCCAAGCGGTAACAACCGCCAGGAAAGAAAGACCGGACGGTTCTCGGGATTTAACAGGGACAAAGAAAAATGGCACAGTTTCAGACCTTTACGCAGCAGCAAAAGATCGCAACGCAGGACCGCATTCTTCTGGAAATGGGCATGAAATATGCAATCGGTCGTGATTGCGAGATCGACGTGGTCGCAGCCCATAAGTGGCTCAACATCGCTGCCATCCGCGGCAATGAAAAGGCCGCCCGGATGCGCAATCAGGTTGCCGCAACCATGAGTAAGTCTGAACTGGCCGCAGCCCTTCGCGATGCGCGCGAATGGATGACCACGCACTGATAGTGTGAAAGTCAGGATCGGAAACAAAAGTCGCCTGCGAGCGCACGCCGTTCTCATCCATTCAGATCGAAACGCGCTCTGATGGCCCGCTATGTTTTGACGACCGTTTTCTTCTGTTTTGCTTCGCGGCGGATGCTGTCGATAAATGCATCCACTTCGCGGGGCTTGCGAAGAATATGCTTTATCAGATGATTTGGGGCCTGTTCCATGAATTGGAGCGCACGAATCCGCCCATTTTTGCGATAATTGACCACCCATTTGATGAAATCCCAGTCAAAACGTTCCGGGCAGTCTTCACCCATATCTGGTCGTGTGCGGCCGTGATATTTCGCGATGCGCCGGACAACCCGCCAGAGGCGGCGACCAGTCGAAATGTCGAGAAAGATCAGCATATCGGCGCGTGAGGCGCGATAGGGCATGGTGTGGCTGTGATTGCCCTCAAAGACCCAAGCCTCGCCGTCCGCCACTTCCCTTGTCAAACGGCCGATTTCATCGAGCGAACGCATCACCCATCCGCGCTGCCAGTAGATGGTGTCGATGTGGATGACCGGCAGGTCCAGCATCTGGCCGAGTTTCCGCGCCAGCGTCGATTTTCCTGAACCAGCACCCCCAATGATCATGATCCGCTGCGGCATTGCCCGTCGTCCTTAATGCAGTTTCTGCTTAAATAGAAAGCGGTCAATTTGATGACGTTACTATGTCGTTACTGTGAAGGCGGCAACCATAACGGGCCGAAAATGGCCGTTAGAAAATTTGTATTGCCTGGACCTGTAATATTAAGCAAACGATTGACAGTCAATTTTGTCAGGAGCAATGTTGGCGCGGAAAGGAATGAACAGGAGCAACAGGTTGAGCCTGCGTTCTTCTTAATTCCGGCATATGCGGAGAAATATAAAATTCCAGCATATGCAAAAGAGATTGGTCGGGAAGCATCAATCCGGTGTCTCGCGATCCAACGGGCCGTATTCGATAGGGAGTGACGCAATGTCCATTCGAACCATCACAGCTTTGGCAGGCACCGCCATCATTATGGGTGCAGCGGCTTTCACCTTCTCGTCGCCTGCAAGCGCACTGACGATGAAGGAATGTAGCACCAAGTATCAGGCTGCCAAAGATGCCGGAACGCTCGGCAATCTGAAGTGGAACGACTTCCGCAAAGCGCAGTGCGGTGACGATGCCGCAGCCGCACCGGCTGCTGCCCCGGCAGCGCC
>JAEXXS010000172.1 GCA_023451915.1 Pseudomonadota bacterium
CGTTCTTGACCGCTTCGACCATGGCAAGCCGGTCCTGTTCACTGCGCAGCGGCGGCGACAGGCGGAAGAAGGTGCGGAACTCACCAATGTCGTTCTCGTTGAGCGACAGGTGATTGATCGACACGCCAGCCGTCACCTTTGAACCGAGATCCTTGGCGCGGCGCATGGCGTCGGCGGACATGGCGCAGGAAAGCTGTGCGGCGTGATACTTGCTGTTGGTCAGCGCCGCGAGGCGCAGATCGCGCTCCAACGGGATGACTTCGGCTTCACGCGGGCTTCCGGACAGGCCGAGCCAGCTTGCGAACAGGCCTTCATTCATTACGCCGTTGGCGCCGAGATAGGGATCGCGGGTATCGCAGGCTATGACCGCGTTGAAATCGCGGGCATAGGTCAGCGCACGGCGCATCAGCTGCGTATTGGCGATGGTCTGGCGACCTTCGGTAAAGGCGACAGCGCCAGCATCACGCAGCAGACCGATTTCGGTCATTTCTTCGCCGTGCAGACCTTTGGTGATGGCAGCCGCCGGGTGCACATTGACGACGGCGGTATCGCGGGCGGTCCGCTTGACGAATTCCACCAGCGCCACATCGTCGATGACCGGATCGGTATCCGGCATCATGATGATCGAGGTAACGCCACCGGCGGCAGCAGCACGGCTGGCTGACGCGATGGTTTCGCGGTGCTCTGCGCCCGGCTCGCCGATAAACACCCGCGAATCGACCAGACCCGGCAGAACAGCCTTGCCATCCAAATCGATGATTTCCGCGCCTTCCGGTGCGCCCTGATTGCGGGCATCCGCTCCAGCGGCAACGATCTTGCCGTCGCGGATCAGCACACTGCCGACCTCATCGAGACCACGCGACGGATCGACGATGCGCGCATTTTCAAACAGAACCGCGCTCATGCTGCTTCTCCGTTGCTTGGCGCATGACTTGGATTTCGGCGCGGATCGAGCAGGGCTTCCATCACGGCCATGCGCACGGCGACGCCCATTTCCACCTGCTGCTGGATGACGCTCTGCGGGCCATCGGCAACATCGGAGGCGATTTCGACGCCGCGATTCATCGGGCCCGGATGCATCACAAGTGCATCGGGCTTGGCATATTTGAGCTTTTCCTTGTCGAGACCGTAGAAGCGGAAATATTCGCGCACCGAAGGCACGAAGGACCCGGCCATGCGCTCGCGCTGCAAGCGCAGCATCATCACCACATCGGCGTCTTTCAGGCCTTCTTCCATCGAGTTGAAGACTTCGACGCTCATATCCGCCATGCCGGAAGGCAGCAGCGTCGATGGCGCGACAACACGCACGCGTGCGCCGAGTGCATTGAGAAGCAGAATGTTGGAGCGCGCCACGCGGGAATGGAGCACATCGCCGCAAATGGCGACAATCAGGTTTTCGATCTGGCCTTTGGCGCGACGGATCGTCAGCGCATCGAGCAGGGCCTGTGTGGGATGTTCATGCGCGCCGTCGCCCGCATTGACAACCGAGCAGCCGACTTTCTGAGCGAGCAGGGCGGCAGCGCCGGCAGAAGCGTGACGGATGACCAGAATATCCGGTTGCATCGCGTTCAGCGTCATCGCCGTATCGATGAGCGTTTCGCCCTTCTTCACCGATGAATTGCCGACCGACATGTTCATTACGTCGGCGCCAAGCCGTTTACCGGCCAGTTCGAACGAGGATTGCGTTCGCGTCGATGCTTCGAAGAAAAGATTGATTTGCGTGCGACCGCGCAGCACGGACTTTTTCTTCTCTGGCTGCCGGGATACGGCAATTTCCTGATCGGCTAGATCGAGGAGGCAGAGAATGTCCAGGGGCGATAGCCCCTTGATGCCAAGCAGGTGGCGGTGAGGGAAAAGCGGAGAGACCGGTTCTTTTATCATGGCAAGTCACCCGTATAGGACCATGAGGGAGGTCCCGCAACCGTCCTTATAACGGCATATGCCGATTCCCCAAGAAAAACCTGTGCCGTTCTGGCGACAAATTCGGGAATGCATGGCAAATTTTTAGCAAATACGGTGCAAGACGGTTAAGTTGAACAAAACGAACCACACGGAATGAGCCTTTGAAAACGCACGAAGTTACCAACCAGACGCCATCCATGGCAGGCACCAATGCATATCTGGGCGATCCGCTTCTGATGCAGATTGCGGCTCGTTTTCCAAAAGAGCTTCACAATGAGCTGGAGCAGACAGGGCGGTTCGTGCAGTCCGCAGAAGCGCAGGATCTGGCGCGGCTGGCGAATACCGAATTGCCGAAGCTGCGCACCCATGACCGGCAGGGCAACCGGATCGATCTTGTCGAATATCACCCGGCCTATCACGCACTCATGCGCCGCTCCATTGCCCAGGGCCTGCATTGCTCGATCTGGGAGGATAATCCGGCAGAAACCGGTCGTCGGCATCAGGCCCGCGCGGCGCGCTTTTATCTGACTGCACAGCTTGAGGCGGGGCATCTTTGCCCGCTCACCATGACAAGCGCTTCGCTTGCAGCATTAATGGGCGCGCCGGAGATTTATAAAGAATGGTCGCCTGCGGTCATGTCGCGGAAATACGATTTTTTGCAGAAGCCCGCGCTGAGTAAAAACGGCGTTACGCTCGGCATGGGCATGACGGAAAAGCAGGGCGGCACGGATGTCCGCACCAATACCACCCGCGCGACAGTCAATGAGGATGGCACCTATACGATTACCGGGCATAAATGGTTCATGTCCGCGCCGATGTCGGATGCGTTTCTGGTTCTGGCGCAGATCGATGAGCAGCTTTCCTGCTTTCTGGTTCCGCGCCTCACTTCGGACGCTAAAGGCAACGGTTTTGCCTTTCAGCGCCTCAAGGACAAGCTCGGCAACAGGTCCAACGCCTCCTCGGAAGTCGAATTCGACGGCGCTATCGGCCAGTTGATCGGCAATCCGGGCGAGGGCGTTAAGACCATCATGGACATGGTGACGCTGACGCGGCTTGATTGTGCTGTTGCATCGGCAGGCCTGATGCGCTCCGGTCTGGCCGAGGCCGTGCACCACTGCCGCCACCGTCAGGTTTTTGGCAAGCCGCTGATCGAACAGCCTTTGATGGCCCGCGTTCTGGCCGAT
Organism: Pseudomonadota bacterium; assembly: GCA_023451915.1. The sequence goes on from JAEXXS010000172.1 coordinate 3,087, forward strand.
ATGGCGCTGGATGTTGCCGGTGCGACGGCCCTTTCCATGCGTCTTGCCCGCGCCTTCGACATGGCGGCAGGCGACCGGGCCGAAGCTGCCTTCGCCCGCTGCATGACGCCCGTGGTCAAATATTGGGTATGCAAGATGGCGCCGGCGCTGCTCTACGAAGCCATGGAGTGCCTCGGCGGCAATGGCTATATCGAAGACGGTAATCTGGCCCGCGCCTATCGTGAAGCGCCGGTCAATGCGATCTGGGAAGGCTCTGGCAATGTCATGGCGCTGGATGTGGCGCGCGTACTGTCGCGGGCGCCCGGCCTGTTTGACGAGGTGCTGGAATGGATCGGCGGTCAGCTCGGCCCGCGCGGGCAGGGCACCATCGACGTTCTACGGGCGGCCTTGCAGCTGACGGAGACCGATCAGGGCGTTGCGCGTCTTCTGACGGAACAGCTTGCCTATGCAGCGGCAGCCGCAGAGCTACGCCAGCTGGGCGCGGACGACATAGCCGATGCGTTTATCGAAACGCGCCTTGGCGGCCAATGGCGCAGCACCTATGGCATGCTCGATGCGCGCCATGATGCTATGCGCATTCTCGACCAGCTTTATCCTGCGTCGTAGCCGTCCTCGGCTTCCGACCGCCTGATCAGGTGCAGGCGGTCGAGCGCACCTTGCAGAATGAAGGCGGCAGCAGCCGAATCGATGCGTTCGGCCCGCTTGCCGCGCGATACATCCATGCCGATCAGCGCGCGCTCGGCGGCAACGGTCGATAGCCGCTCATCCCAGAACACGAAGGGCAGATCAGTCAGCGGCTGCATGGTGCGCACGAAAGCGCGCGTTGCTTGAACACGGGGACCGGACGTGCCGTCCATATTCATCGGCAGGCCGATCACGATCACACCGACCCTGTCCGCCTCCAGCGCTTTCAAAAGCGCTTGCGCATCCAGCGTGAATTTCATGCGCTTGATGACGGGACGCGGATTGGCAAAGGAAAAGCCGAGGTCCGAAACGGCCACGCCGATGGTTTTGGTGCCAAGATCCAATCCGGCAATCGTCTGACCGGGCTTCAGCAGCGCCGGAACGTCCTCGATTTCAACGACAGCCATAAGTCCTCATCGGAATTTGAAGTCTCTTCATATTGCTTTCAACTTTAAGGGCGTCATATCTGTTCTCAACCCGGAAATCGAGATCGAAG
>JAEXXS010000175.1 GCA_023451915.1 Pseudomonadota bacterium
TTGGCGCGAATGACCGGATCGAGCGCGCCGAAAGGTTCATCCATCAGCAATATGTTCGGTTCGGCGGCGAGCGCCCGCGCGACACCGACGCGCTGCTGCTGGCCGCCCGAAAGTTCCTGCGGGTGGCGGTCGCGATAGTCCGCCGGTTCAAGCTGAAACAGATCAAGCAGCTCATCGACACGGGCATTGATGCGCTGTTTCGGCCAGCCGAGCAGAAGCGGCACGGTGGCGATATTTTCAGCGACTGTGCGATGCGGAAAAAGCCCGTGCTGCTGGATCACGTAACCGATCCGCCGCCGCAAAGCGTGGCCCGGCTCGTCCATATTGCTATGCCCGTCGATGCGGATTTCGCCCTCGGTCGGTTCGACAAGACGGTTGACCATGCGCAGCAGGGTCGTCTTGCCCGAACCGGATGTGCCGACAATGGCCGCGATACTATGCGGCTCCACGGAAAAGCTGACGGCATCCACCGCCGCCCGGCCATTATAGCGCTTGGTAATCCGGTCGAACTCGATCATGGCGCGGTTCCTTTCCCGGCGATTTCAATGGCGGCGTCGAGCAGAACGGCAGCACCGAAGGCCAGCAGAACTGTCGGCAACGCGCCGAGCAGCACGAGGTCCATGGCCGTCTGCCCGATGCCCTGAAAGACGAATGTGCCAAAACCGCCGCCGCCGATCAGGGCGGCAATGGTGGTCATGCCGATATTCTGCACCATGACGATGCGAATGCCGGTGAGGATCACCGGAAAGGCCAGCGGAAATTCGGTTTTGAACAGCCGTTGCAGCCGCGTCATGCCCATGCCGCGCGCGGCGTCGCTAACCGGTGCTGGCACCTGCGCCAGTCCCGCCACCGTATTGGCGACGATGGGCAGAAGCGAATAGAGAAACAGCGCCACGAAGGCGGGGGCCGCGCCGATGCCGCGAATGCCGAGGCTCGCCGCCCATGGCGCATTGGCGGCAAGCCAGCCGAGCGGCGCGATCAATATGCCGAACAGCGCCATCGACGGAATGGTCTGAACGATGTTGAGGCTGTTCAGCACAAGACCGCGCAGTCGTGGCACGCGATGGCAGACAAGCCCAAGCGGAATGCCGATCACCGTTGCCGCGACAAGCGAGCCGAGCGCCAGTTCCACATGGCGACGGGCTTCATTCCAGAAACTGTCGGCGCGGCTCAGATATTCCTTCATGAAGGAGATATTGTCCCACAGCCCCGAGGCAAGCAGCGCATAGAGGAGAAGGGCCGCAAGCGTCAGCAAACCCACCCGCACCAGCGGTTTAACTTGCAGGCGCACCAGAGCATCGGCGACCGAAATGCCGCTGGCAAAGAGCAGCAGCCAGAAGCCTGATGCCGGTGAAACGCGTGCATAATTGTTGCCGGCGGGCGAAAGATAGGTCGCCGCAGGTCCTATCGCGATCAGGATGGCGGCAAGGCCGATAACGCTCGCGCCGAGCCGCACCATGCGGCCTGTTGAAAACAGGGCGACAAGCAGCCAGACGATAACAAGCACGAGCAGCAAAGCGGCTTCACCGACCGGCAAAGCGTCGAGCAGAAAGCGCGGCTCACCCTGCACGATGCGGTTGGCGCGGAAGGTGGCAAACGGCAGCAGCAGTCCGGCGAGGGCCAGAATGGCTATGATGAGGCCAAGTCTGTCGATACGACCGAACAGGCGATGCGAGGCGTTCACCGGGCTTGTTTCAAATGCTGCCAATGATCCGCCCATTCTTTCCGGGGGCACGCTTTCCGCAAATTCTCACCCGCCTATTTCAGAAAGCCGTTCTTCTTCAGGAAGTCTTCAGCGACTGCCTTGGCCGGTTCGCCGCCCAACTGCACGCGACCGTTCAGTTCCTGAAGCGTGGTCAGGTCGAGCTTTGCGAAAACCGGCTTCAGCAGCTCTTCGATCTTCGGGTTCTTTTTCAGCACCTCCTCGCGGATGATGGGGGCGGGCTGGTAGACAGGCTGCACATGCTTGTCGTCTTCCAGCACCACAAGACCGGATGGCGCGATGCCGCCATCGGTGCCATAGACCATGGCCGCGTTCGCGCCATTGGTCTGGTTGGCGGCGGCGGCGATGGTCGCAGCCGTATCGCCACCGGACAGCGTGATCAGCTGATCCTGCTTCAGCGTGAAGCCATAGGCAGTCTGGAAGGCAGGCAGGGCGGCTGCCGAATTCACGAATTCCGACGAGGCGGCCAGAATGACCTTGCCGCCGCCCGACGCATATTTGCCGAAATCGCTGAGGCTGGCGAGCTTGTTTTCGTCCGCTACGTCCTTGCGCAGCGCAATGCCCCAGGTGTTGTTGGCGGGCGAAGGCGATAGCCAGACAATCTTGTTGGCGTCGTAATCGAGCTTCTTTGCCGTGTCATACGCCTTGGCCGGGTCTTTCCAGAGCGGATCATCCGCCTTGTTGAAGAAGAAGGCCGCATTGCCGGTATATTCGGGATAGATGTCGATCTCACCGGCGACGATGGCCTTGCGCACCACCGGCGTCGCGCCGAGCTGGATGCGGTCGGTCGTCTGAATGCCGTTGGCGTTGAGCATGGCGAGAATGACGTTGCCCAGCACGCCGCCTTCCGTGTCGATCTTGGATGAAACGACAACTTGCGATTGCGCTGGATTTGCAAGTCCCGTCGCGCCTGCAACCAAAGTGACTGCGACGGCTGCGCCCTTCAAAAGACCTCGGTATGACATATTCCTCGTCCCATCTCGCTTATTTCTGTTCCCGATAAACTATAGCGCGACCGCAAAAAGGAAACCTTGGGTGAAAACGGCTCCTGACAGCTCGCTGTCAGGAAGGCTGGCGATGGACAGATAGGGCCAGAGATTTAGGCTGATGTCGTCCGATATCGCCATGTCGCGAAATGGTGCGCATGTCGTATTTATGGCGTCTTTTGACGCAAGCCTGCTGTCGGCTTTTCACAGGACACAATAGAAATATCATCAAAGGCTTCGCATGTGCCGTCAGGGTGCATGCGGTCGCGAAACTGGTGGTTGTTCATGTCCCGCTTTTCTGCAGCTTCTATTATCAAAAACGCGCTTTCCGGTAACAAGAACTGGGACCCGCAATGGCCCAATGCCGACCCCAAGGCCGAATATGACGTCATCATCGTCGGCGCAGGCGGGCATGGTCTGGGCGCGGCCTATTATCTGGCCAAGGAACACGGCATCACCAATGTCGCCGTGATCGAAAAGGGCTGGCTCGGCGGCGGCAATACGGG
>JAEXXS010000196.1 GCA_023451915.1 Pseudomonadota bacterium
GGTGGCTGGTCATCCGGCGGTGGTGGCGGCGGCTTTGGCGGAGGCGGCGGTTCATCGGGTGGCGGCGGCGCCTCGGGCAGCTGGTAGGGAGACGCGACGATGAAGCATCACACGCTGATTGGCGCTGAAGACCATGCGCGCATTGCAGAAGCAATCCGGCAGGCGGAAGCCGAGACAAGCGGCGAAATCTATGCCGTGCTGGCGCGCAGCAGCGACGACTATTTCTTCGCGGCCGGTTTTGTCGCGACCTGCGGCATTCTGCTGGCTTCGGTGATCGCAGCCTGCCTCGCACATTGGTACTGGTTTAATATCAGCCTGCCGATGTTCGGCCTTTCCATTTTGGCCGCCTTCATTTCGGCGATGTTGGTTCTCTGGCTTTTGCCATCGATCCGCATGCTGCTGGTGCCGCGCCATATCCGCTACAAGCGCGCCCATCTCAATGCGCTACAGCAGTTTTTGGCGCGCAACGTCCACATCACGGAAAACCGCACCGGCATTCTGCTGTTTGTCTCCATGGCGGAACACTATGCCGAAGTCATCGCCGATGCGGGTATTCATGCCCGTGTCGAGCAGGACGAATGGAACGCCATTGTCGCAACGCTGATCCATCATGCCTCGCGCTCGCAAATGGCGGAAGGCTTCGTCATGGCGATCGGTCAGGCGGGCACGCTTCTGGAAAAACACTTCCCCGCAGGCGCCGACAATATCAACGAATTGGACGATCATCTGATCGAACTTTGAGAGCGCCTAGATCTCAGAATCATCTACGACTTTGGTCTGAATTGTGGCGAAGCAAAGCCATTTCCGACGCCAGCGGGCGCCGTTTTGTAGTGCACGGTGAATTTCTCCGGTATTTTTAGAAAAATTGCCCGAAGTTTTCGATATTTTGTTCCAAATTAAATGGATTAGATGCCATTTTTCTGACTTTTCAGGATTTTTTTCGATTTTCATCGCGATTTATCATCGAAAGAAATCGCCGATCTGCTAGTTTGGCGCGCATTGCCATCATGACAGGAGTATCCGACGTGACTGCAAAGCAGGATCGGTCGAGCAAAGTTAAGAATTCCAAGGCAAGCAAAGAGGAAAAAAAGGGGGGAAAGCCGAAGGCGCTGGCAGCCTTTTCACAGCTTCTCTTCGAGTGGGCGCCGCCAGAAGATCTGGCAGCTTACGACGCCGAAGCGCTCGACAGTTCTGCCCGCCACGGCTATGCGGCGCTTGAGTCCTACCGCAAGGGCAAGAGCATCATCAGCGTCGATAACGGTATCGAACGCCATGGTCGCCCGGTAAGCGTCATCACCATCGTCAACGACAATATGCCGTTCCTGCTCGATTCCATTCTGGGCGAGCTGAACAATCATGTCAGCCAGATTTTCATGGTCGTGCATCCGGTTCTCGATATTGCACGGGAAAAGGATGGGCTGGTCATCCTCGGCGAAGCATCGCAGCTCGCACCCGCCAAGGGCGTTGAGCGCGTCAGCGTCGTACAGATTCACCTTCCCGCGCTCGGCAAGCAGAGCAAGGCCGATCTGACAGACGGGCTCAAGCGCGTTCTCGGTCAGGTGCGGTTTGCCGTTGGCGACTGGAAGCCGATGTTGAAGCGTCTCGATGACGCCATTGTGGATTACAAGCGCGCTTACGAGCTGAACGGCAATGCCGCCATGCCCGAAGCCATTGCCTTCCTCGAATGGCTGCGCGACGATCATTTCATCTTCCTCGGCATGCGTGAGCTGGCCTTTGAAGGCTCGGGCAAGAAGCGCAGCCTCGTCGCTGTCAGGGAGCCGCTTGGCGTCCTTGGCGACAATGAAGTGCGCGTCTTGCGCAAGGATGACGATGATACCGTCACGCCGCGTGAGGTCACTGAATTTCTCGACAGCAACGAACCGCTGATCGTCACCAAGGCGAACACGCTGTCGCTGGTGCATCGCCGCTCCTATCTCGACTATATTGGCGTGAAGATTTTTGGCCCGAAAGGCGAAGCCATTGGCGAACTGCGCCTCGTCGGCCTTTTCACCTCGGTCGCCTATATAAGCTCGGTCGCCAGCATTCCGTTCATCCGCTCGAAGGCCGATGCGGTCATCAAGCATCTGGGCTTCAACCGGGAAGACCATTCCGGCAAGGCGCTGATCAATGTGCTGGAAGAATATCCGCGCGATGAGCTTTTCCAGATCGACACGGAAAGCCTGACTGCCAATGCCGAACTCATCCTCGCGCTGGGCGAGCGTCCGCGTGTGCGCGCCATTCCGCGTCTCGATCGTTTCGGCCGTTTCGCGACCGTGCTGGTCTATATCCCGCGTGACCGCTACGACTCGGTCGTGCGTGAGAAGATTGGCCGCTATCTCGTCGACGTTTATGGCGGCGACAGCTTTGAGTTCCATCCGGTCTTCCTGCAAAACGGTCTGACGCGCGTTCAGTTCGTCATTCGCCGTCATGAACGCTCCACGCCGCATGTGGATCGCGAAGCGCTGGAAGCGGAAGTCCGCGCCATCGTCCGCACCTGGGAAGATGCGGTGCGCGAAAGCGTGGAAAATGCCGATGCAGGCGTCGTGGCGCTGGCTGCGAGCTTCCCGCCATCCTATCGCGAAATCTTCACCGCGCCGGAAGCGCTGGTCGATGCCGAACGCATTGCGGGCCTCAGCCCGGAAGCGCCGCTTTTCGTGGATTTCTACCGTTATCGCACCGATGGACCCGACGCGGTTTCGCTGAAGCTCTATCATCACGGTGCGCCGGTCGTGTTGTCGCAGCGCGTTCCGCTCTTGGAAAATATGGGCTTCCGCGTCGTCAGCGAACAGACAATCGACCTGCCGCATGCAGGTCAAGATGGTGCGCCGGTCTATGTTCACGACATGCAGCTCGTCAATGCCTATGGTGCGCCCGTCGATCTTTCCGATGACGGCGAAATGCTGGAAGATGTGTTCCGCACCGTCTGGGACGGCTTTGCCGACAATGACGGCTATAATGCGCTGGTACAGACGGCCCGCCTCACCGCGCGCCAGATCATGATCCTGCGCTCCTATGGCCGTTATCTGCAGCAGGCGGGCATCGCCTATTCGCAGGGCTTCATCGCAGCCGCGCTCAACCGCTATCCGGAAATCGCCAGCGATCTTTATTCGCTGTTCGATCTGCGCTTCAACCCATCGGCCAAGCGCCGCGACGCGGCTGAAAAGAAGCTGATCGACGCTATCGAAACAGCGCTTCTGGGCGTGCCGAGCATCGATGACGACCAGATCCTGCGCCGGTTCCGCAACCTGATTGAAGCGACACTGCGCACCAATGCCTACACCCTGGATGGCGACGGCAAGCCGCGTGTGACCTTCGCCTTCAAGCTCAATCCGCGCCTCGTCGAGGGACTGCCTGATCCGCGCCCCTATCGCGAAATCTTCGTCTACGGCCCGGAAGTCGAAGGCGTGCATCTTCGTTTCGGCGCGGTCGCCCGTGGCGGTCTGCGCTGGTCGGACCGTGCACAGGATTACCGCACGGAAGTGCTGGGCCTCGTCAAGGCGCAGCAGGTCAAGAATGCCGTGATCGTGCCGGTCGGCGCCAAGGGTGGTTTCTATCCGAAGCGCCTGCCGGTGGGCGGCGACCGCAACGCCGTCTTCGAAGCGGGGCGTGACGCCTATAAGGTGTTCATCTCGACGCTTCTGTCGGTCACCGACAATATCCATGACAATGCTGTAGTACCGCCGCAAAATGTCGTGCGTCACGACAATGACGATCCTTATTTCGTCGTCGCCGCCGACAAGGGCACAGCCACCTTCTCCGATACGGCCAATGCCATCAGCCAGGCGCATGATTTCTGGCTGGACGATGCTTTTGCATCGGGCGGTTCCGCCGGTTACGACCACAAGGGCATGGGCATTACGGCCCGTGGCGGCTGGGAAGCCGTGAAGCGGCATTTCCGTGAATTCGACATGGATATCCAGACCGAGCCGTTTACGGTCGTCGGCGTGGGCGACATGTCGGGCGACGTGTTCGGCAATGGCATGCTGCTTTCCGAGCAGATCAAGCTGGTTGCCGCCTTCGATCATCGCGACATCTTCATTGATCCGAACCCGGTTCCAGCGGACGGCTTTGCCGAACGCAAGCGCCTGTTCGAACTGCCGCGCTCAAGCTGGCAGGACTATGATCGCTCGAAGCTGTCGTCGGGTGGCGGCGTCTATAGCCGCAGCCAGAAGACCATCACATTGTCTGCCGAGGCAGCTGCCGCAATCGGCCTAGCCAAGACCACGGCGACGCCACAGGAAATCATGACGACCATCCTGAAAGCTCAGGTTGATCTGTTATGGTTCGGCGGTATCGGCACCTATATCCGCGCTTCCAGCGAAACGGATGCGCAGGTCGGTGACCGCGCCAATGACGCCATCCGCATCACCGGCTCGGACGTGCGGGCGCGGGTGATCGGCGAAGGCGCCAATCTCGGCATGACCCAGCGCGGACGCATCGAATATGCGCTCGCTGGCGGTCGCAGCAATACTGATGCCATCGATAATTCGGCTGGCGTCAACTGCTCGGACGTCGAGGTCAACATCAAGATTGCCCTGGCGGCAGCCATGCGCTCGGGCAAGCTGAAGCGCCCTGCCCGCAACAAGCTTCTGGTCAGCATGACTGATGATGTTTCAGAACTGGTGCTGCGCAACAACTATCACCAGCCGCTGGCGCTTTCACTGAGCGAGCGTCAGGGATTGGCGGAGCTCCCCTATCAGGCGCGCTTCATGGCCGAACTGGAACACCGCAAGCTTCTGGACCGGAAGGTCGAGTATCTTCCGTCGGATGCACTGTTGGCCGAGCGCCAGAAGGCTGGCCAGCCGCTGACCCGTCCGGAACTGGCGGTTCTGCTGGCCTATGCCAAGCTGTCGCTCTCCGACGATCTGGTGGCGAGCGCACTTCCCGACGAGCCTTACTTCCAGTCGCTATTGTTCGGCTATTTCCCAAAGCGCATGACCAAAACCTATGCCGAGGAAATCTCCGGCCACCGCCTGAAGCGGGAAATCGTCGCAACCTTGCTGGCAAATGATGTCATCAATCGCGGCGGCATCACCTTCATCAGCCGTCTGGCCGACACGACGGGCAAGTCGCCTTCGGATATCGTTCGCGCCTATGTTGCCGTGCGTGATGGTTTTGAGATCGATACGATCTACGACGCCATCGATGCGCTCGATAACAAGGTTCCGGGCGATGTGCAGAACCAGTTCTACCATCTCGTCGGCGAAATGTTGCAGGCGACGACGGCTTGGGTGCTGCGCAACGATACCACCCGCGCAGACCTCACCGAGCTGGTCGGCACCATCGTCAAGGCGCGTGCCGAACTGGAACCGCGTTTCGAAGGCCTGATGCCGGAATTCCTGCGCAACACGGTGCGTGCCGACAAGGCCACCTTCGTGGAAAAGGGTGCGCCGGAAAAACTGGCCCAGCGTCTCGCCAATCTCCAGCTTGCGGGCATCATGCCGGATATCGCGCTCATCGCGCATCTGGCGCAAGCCGATCTGGTGGCGACCGCCAAGGCCTATTTCGGCGTGTCGGAGGCCTTCCGCATCGGACGCATCGAAGACGCGGCACGGTCTATCCCCGTCACCGACTATTATGACGGACTGGCCCTGTCGCGTGCGAGCGAGACCATTACGCAGGCGGCCCGCGGGATTACCATCGCCGCGCTGAAGCGCTTCGCCAAGGAGAAAGACCCGGCTGCGGCATGGCTCGATGCGGACGGTGTGAGGATCGAGCAGGTGAGAAACCGCATGGTCG
>JAEXXS010000245.1 GCA_023451915.1 Pseudomonadota bacterium
GCGAAATCGGGAAATCGCAAGATCGTCCTTCTTGCAGCCCTTGCCGGTGTCATTGCCGGTATCGGGGCGGTATACGTGATGGAGCGCCCCTCTGGCAATGTGGTAGCCGCTAATGTTTCTGCCGAAAGTGACGAAGCGTCCGCCCAATGCGCGTTAAAAGCGGATTCGCTCAAGGCGCTCGACGCGGCTGCGACCGGCGGTGTGGCCGCCATGCGCCCGGCTGAAAAGCCGATTTCCGTCGCACATCTTGCCTTCACTGGCCCGGACGGCAAGCAGATGACGCTTGGCGATTACAAGGGCAAGACGCTGCTCGTCAATCTCTGGGCGACCTGGTGCGCGCCATGCCGCGAGGAAATGCCAGCCCTCGATAAATTGCAGGCCGAAAAGGGCGACAAGGATTTCGATGTCGTGGCGATCAATATCGACACAGGTTCCGACGACAAGCCGAAGGGCTTTCTGAGCGAAATCGGCATCAAGAACCTCACGCTGCACCGCGATGCGAGTATGGCGAGTTTCAATGAATTGAAGCGGAAAAATCTCGCTTTCGGCCTGCCGGTCACTCTTCTGGTCGACAAGGAAGGTTGCCAGATCGCCTCGATGAACGGTCCTGCTCCATGGGAAGGGCCGGACGCCATGAAACTGATCGAAGCAGCACAAAAACTTTAGAGCGTGTACCGATCCGAATGAATCGGATCGACGCTCTAAATTCTTTTGTTTAACGCATAATCTTATCGATCCTCGTTTCACTCCGGTCGGATTAAGCTTTAGTCCTCGACAAAGGGCCGAATTGGTGGCTTCCTCCTTTTTCGAAGGAGACACTCCATGAGCCTCGACGTCTGGCTTGCATTCACCGCCGCATCTATCGTGCTGCTGATCATTCCGGGGCCCACGGTCCTGCTCGTGGTTTCCTACGCGCTGGGCCAGGGCTGGAAGACGGCTTTTCCAATGGCGGTGGGTGTGGCGCTTGGCGATTTCACGGCCATGACCCTGTCGATGTTAGGCGTGGGCGCGCTGCTCGCTGCTTCCGCGTCGGTGTTTACTGTCGTCAAATGGATTGGCGCCGCCTATCTCGTCTGGCTCGGTATCAAGCTTTTCCGGGCAGGCGGCACGATGAACGCCAAGGCGCGACATGACAAGGTGCACCCGGCAAAGATGCTGGTTCACGCCTGGCTAGTGACGGCGCTCAACCCGAAAAGCATCACCTTCTTCGTGGCGTTTCTGCCGCAGTTCCTGAGCCCGCATCGGGATTTTCTGACCCAGATGCTGGTTTTCGAAAGCACGTTTCTGGTGCTCGCCTTCCTCAATGCTTTCGCCTATGCGCTGACGGCGGCGCGGGCGCGGCGCTTCTTTGCCAGCGAGCGGGCCTTGCGGATTTTCAACCGCGCAGGCGGCACCTTGCTGATCGGGGCAGGCGTGGCGACAGCCACAATCCGGTCAAGCTGACGTAAAACCGGCGCGCTTTAGCCGTACAATCGCGAGATCGAGCGCCGACAGAAAGGCCGAGCGGTCCTTAGGCGAGTATGGTGCGGGACCGCCGGTGATTTCTCCGGCAGAGCGCAGCGAATCCATCAGATTGCGTGTCGCGAGCGTGTTGCCGATGGTGCTCTGTGTGTGAACACGTCCATTGGGCGCGATAACCGATGCGCCCTTTTCAAGCGAACGGCTGGCCAGCGGAATATCGGCGGTGATGACGATAGCCCCCGGCTGGGCATTTTCGGCAATCCAGTCGTCGGCAGCGTCGAGCTTGTCCGATACCACCACCCGCTCCACGCGTTCGGCATCGCGCGGGATCGCCACGAAACTGTTGGCGACCAGCACCACCGGCAGGCCATGCCGCTCCGCGACACGGTAGATTTCAGCCTTTACCGGACAGGCATCGGCGTCAACGAGAATGCGGATCGTATTGGTTTCGGTGGTCATTCGTTCTCCATAAAACGGCGCCTGCCTTTTGGCAAATTGAACGCTGCAATCAGATTTATGCGATAGGTGTTTTGGGCGAAGCGGTATATGGCGGGCCAAAATTAGAGAGTTTGCCATGGCCGCCCGTTTCTTCCCCATTATGTTTGTTCTGCTCTGGGCCACCGGCTTCATCGGGGCCGGACTGTCCATGCCCTATGCGGAACCCTTCACCTTCATGGCGGTGCGGTTTTCCATTGCGGCAGTCATCATGACGCTCTGGGCGCTGGCGAGCAGGGCCACATGGCCGAAGGGCGCGACACTGGTTCATGCGGCCATCGCCGGTTGCCTGATCCATGGCGCTTATCTTTCAGCACTTTTCTGGGCCGTGCATCACGGCCTGCCCGCTGGCATGTCGGGTCTGGTCGCGGGTCTGCAACCCATGCTCACCACGCTGATTGCCGCCATGCTTCTCGGTGAAAGGGCAAGCGGCCGTCAGTGGGCGGGACTGCTGATCGGCTTTTTCGGCGTGGCGATGGTCGTCTGGCCGAAATTCTCTGCTGGCAGCGGCGTTGATCCGAAAAGTCTCGCCGCAGCCTTTTTTGCGGTGCTGGCGATTAGCACAGGCACGGTCTGGCAGAAGCGTTTCGGCACGACCGGCGATCTGAAAACCGGCACGGCAGTTCAATATATCGCTGCCGCCGCCCTGACTGCGCTTTGTGCCTTCAGTTTTGAAACCCGGGTGATGATCTGGTCGCCACAGCTCATTTTCGCGCTGGTCTGGCTGACGCTGGCGATTTCCATCGGGGCTATTCTGGCGCTTCTGGTGATGATCTGCGAAGGCGCGATGTCGAAAGTCGCATCGCTGTTTTATCTGGTGCCGGGGACGGCAGCGATCATGGCCTATCTGATTTTCGGCGAGACGCTCGGCCCGATCCAGATTGCCGGCATGGTCGTGACGACTTTGGGCGTAGCCCTGACGACGATGAAGCGCTGATTATTCGACGATTAAATCTGGCTGCTGTTCGCGTTTGCGAAAATTCATGATTGCGGCGTTGATTTCAGCGCCGATGATGAAGATGGCCGACAGCATATAGAGAAAGACAATCGCCACCATGATCGATGCAAGACCCGCATAGGTGGAGACATAATTGGCAAAAGTCTCCAGATATTTTGCAAAAGCGGTCGCAGCGGCAAGCCAGGCGACAAGGGTGATGATGATGCCGGGCAGGATATCGCCAAGGCTGCGGCGTCCGGCTGGCAGCCAGATATGCACCATGAACAGCGCCAGCACCAGAACCGCCACGGCGATGCTATAGCGCCAGAAGGCGATGGTGCCGGTGAAGGGCGCGATGTCTGGAAACCATTGCTCGGCAATGCGCACCGCGAGCGGTGCGAGAACCAGGAGAAAGCTGATCGCCATCAGGCTCAGCGTGCCGACCAGAACGAAGCCAAGGCTTTGCAGGCGGCAAAAGATGATTGAGCGCTGGTCAATGACACGATAGGCGCGGTTGAGCGCGATCCGCAGCGCCTCAACGCCATTGGAGGCAAAATAGGCGGCGGCGATCACGCTGAGCGTGAGAAGCCCGCTGCGCTGTACGGTCAAAACATTGGTCACTTCGTTGGCGATGGGGGCTGCGATATTCGATGGCCACATGTCGAAAATGACGTGCACTGCTGTTGCAGCAAATTCCTTTGTGCCGAGAAAGCTTGCCAATGAAGTGGCGAAGATCAGGAAAGGAAACAACGCCATCAGGCCCGATAGCGCAATGTGACTGGCAAAAGCCCAACCGTCGTCCGAACTGAAATGGCCAAGCACATCATAGGTAATCTGACGGAGAAAACGCCTGACTTTTCGCATCCGCAGATTTTACCCTTTTTGTCGCCAGCATTGAGTTTCAATGCCTTAAATCTAGCATCACCTGACAGATTGCAAGGGTAGCGCCGTTTTAAAGCCCATGCGAATCAAGCACTGTAGAGGAAACGCGGCGGCAGGATGGGACGAAATGG
>JAEXXS010000377.1 GCA_023451915.1 Pseudomonadota bacterium
CGCATCATATCGATCTGAAGAGCGGTATGTATCGCGGCCGTCAGGTCCTCGAAGCTAAGGAATAGGTCTGACGCTGCGGTTACCGCAGCCCAGCAGACAGGTTTCAAAAACGCCGTTTCCGGGAAACCGGAAGCGGCGTTTTCTTTTATTATCTTTTGGAATTTTAGAGAAACAAAGAATAAATCGCCAGGAGCAAGTCGGTCTAAACTGACCGGACATTTTTTTGCCTTAATGCCGCCGTTGAAGAGTATTGTTCATTATAAATTTATTTAATGGCGGCTATCAATGAATGATATCATCAAGGCACTTATATTAAACTCCGGAATTTCAATTAGATCTGCGGTATCTTTTTTGGATGTTATAGATAAGGCGGATTATAATGATTCAGTTTCAAAGCATATGTCTGATACGCCGGTTTTGGATGGGAAACTGGATGAAAATAGCGCAAGAGCTATAGTACATTTTGCTAAAAAGAACTTGCGATGAAAGATGAAGAATGAAGGCCGCGATTATGTCGCGGCCTTCTGCTTTTTCAGGTCAGCCTGCATCTGCGGTGAAGCCTGCCTTTTCTATTCCAGCAATGGCGACAGCTTCATCATTGTCGGACGTATCTCCAGAAACGCCGACCGCGCCCACAATTTCTCCTTCGCTATTCTTGATGATGACACCGCCCGGCACAGGAACGATTCTGCCGCCGGAAACGCCGGAGAGCCCTTCCAGAAAATGCGGGCGATCCTTTGCCTGATTGTGCAGCCAGCGCGAGCCGGTTCCGACAGCGAGAGCGCCAAAGGCCTTGCCGGATGCGATTTCAAAGCGAAGGATCGAGGTGCCGTCCTGGCGCTGGAACGCCTTGAGATTACCGCCGGCGTCGAACACCGAAACGGCGAGCGGCTTGAGTTTCAGATCGGCGGCCTTGGCAAAGGCCGTCGCGATGATGGCATTGGCCTGATCGAGCGTGAGTTGGACCATGGAAAACCCTCCTGTTCAATGCAACCAGTTTAGCGCCTGCCGGATGATCCGCATCCGCTAAACCACGTCGCTTTCGGAGAAACAGCTTTTCGCTTTAGCGAAGGTTCGAGGTAATCCTTGCCAAGCTGGGCTTTTTGGTTTTTCTCTGTCGCAACAGTTTGTCACGGAGGAATAGCATGACTGCCGCAACCGATCCGAAAGCCATCGTCATCGCCAGCGCCGCGCGTACGGCAGTGGGGTCGTTCAACGGTGCTTTCGCCACTGTGCCTGCCCATGAACTGGGCGCGACGGTCATCAAGGCGGCTCTGGAACGGGCGGGCGTTGCGGCTGACGATGTCGATGAGGTCATTCTCGGGCAGGTGCTGACGGCAGGCGAGGGGCAGAACCCGGCGCGTCAGGCCGCAATGGCGGCAGGCTGTCCAAAAGAAGCAACGGGTTTTGCGATCAACCAGCTTTGCGGCTCCGGCTTGCGCGCTGTTGCACTCGGCATGCAGCAAATCCAGTCCGGCGATGCGAAGATTATCGTCGCGGGCGGTCAGGAATCCATGTCAATGGCGCCGCATTGCGCGCATCTGCGCGGCGGCGTGAAGATGGGCGACTTCAAGATGATCTACACCATGCTCAAGGATGGCCTGACCGATGCGTTCCACGGCTATCACATGGGGATCACGGCCGAGAACATTGCACGCCAATGGCAGTTGACCCGCGCCGATCAGGACGAGTTCGCGCTTCGTTCCCAGCACAAGGCGGAAGCCGCACAGAAAGCCGGAAAGTTCGAGGATGAAATCGTCCCGTTCACGGTCAAGACGCGCAAGGGCGACGTGGTCGTTTCGTCCGACGAATATATTCGTCCAGGCGCGACTATCGAAGCGCTGACCAAGCTGAAACCTGCCTTCGACAAGGAAGGCACCGTGACGGCGGGCAATGCATCCGGCCTCAATGACGGCGCTGCCGCTGTCGTGCTGATGGATGCCGAGGAAGCCGACAAGCGCGGCGTCAAGCCGCTGGCGCGCATCGTTTCCTGGGCAACGGCTGGCGTCGATCCATCGATCATGGGCACGGGGCCGATTCCGGCCACGCGCAAGGCGCTGGAAAAGGCTGGCTGGACGATTGACGATCTGGAACTGGTGGAAGCCAATGAAGCTTTCGCCGCCCAATCCTGCGCGGTTGTTCGCGATCTTGGCCTGAATCCGGAGATCGTCAACGTCAATGGCGGCGCAATTGCCATCGGTCATCCGATTGGCGCGTCAGGCGCGCGGGTGCTGACCACGCTGCTTTATGAAATGAAGCGTCGTGATGCCAAGCGAGGCCTTGCGACGCTTTGCATCGGCGGCGGCATGGGCGTCGCCATGTGCGTGGAGCGCGACTGATCCGCTTCCAATCAGGCTTTATCTTCAGGGGCAGGCTGTGGGGTTTCCGCAGCCTGCCTTTTTATGTCCGCAATGACCGGCTTGATGTCGACTGGAGTGGCCGGAGACGCTCAAAGGTTAACGCCAGGCGGCTTCTCTGTTCGGTTTCAGCTGTATCGCTGTGTCAGCTAATGTTCCAATATGGTGCGGTTCGACGAATGCCTACCAGATGTGGTGAGAACAAAGAGAGAAAATTGACCGATCACCGATTCGTCGCCGATTCGTTCCGGCTTTGGCCTGAAGGTTAACGAAACTGCCTTTGGCGGCTTGATTTTCGATAACCAACTATTAGGAATTGTTAAGTTTTCTTTAAGCTGCTCAAACTGTCATCGGATGCTCTTGACGCGCTTCGGGCAAAAGTTAACGGCGATGGCGTTTTGTCCTGTTTATGTCAGGACGTTGCGTATGGGAGATTCAGCATATGGTGGCTATCGACAATCCGGTTACCATATGTTGCCGTGAACAAAAGGCGAAGGAATCAGAGTCAGCGATTCGTAGCCGATTCGTTCCAGAGTCGTTCTATTCGTTAAATTGGACCCTTTGTTTAAATCGGACGTTTGGTAAAACCGTCTGGCTGCCTATGTAAAAAGTCGGGCGGCTCAAACTTAACAGGAGCGCTTTCGGCCAAGGTCGTATAGTGCTATCGCAACACACGACAATCGGCACCCCAGTTGCATGTTGGGGTGCTTGTACCGGGAATGAATTATTGGCATGAACCA
>JAEXXS010000406.1 GCA_023451915.1 Pseudomonadota bacterium
GCGAAACGCAAAAACTGCTCGTCATCTTCATCGGCGCTGTGTTCCAGATCATCCTCATGATCGCGGTTACGGTCGCCAATACCCGCCGCGATCTGGTGGAAGCCGCCTACACGCTCGGCGCGTCCAATAGCGGCATCATCCGCCGCGTGCTGATGCCTGCCAGCGCACCAGATATTGCCGAAACGCTGCGCCTCGTGCTCGGCTGGGCGTGGACCTATGTGATCGTCGCCGAACTCATCGGCGCATCGTCGGGTATCGGCTATATGATCATCAACAGTCAGGCGCTGATGGCCACCGGCCAGATCATTTTCGGCATCATCATCATTGGCGTGATCGGCCTGATTTCCGACCTTGCCTTCAAATATTTCAACCGCTGGCTCTTTGATTGGAGGTTCGCATAATGGCTCCCAAGACCGATCAGGAACTGGTTGTTAAGGGCGTCAGCCGCACCTTCCCCGGCGTACATGGCGGCAAGCCGACGCTGGCCCTGCAAGCAACCGATCTCATCATTCCGAAGAACGACTTCGTCACCATTCTCGGTCCTTCTGGCTGCGGCAAGTCCACGCTTTTGCGCATCATCGCCGGTCTCGACAAGCCGACGACGGGCACAGTGACGCTGGAAGGCAAGCCGGTCGTCGGACCGGGCGCTGATCGCGGCATGGTGTTCCAGTCCTATACGCTGTTTCCATGGCTCACGATCCGCCAGAATGTCGGCTTTGGCCTGCGTGAAAAGGGAATGCCGGAGAAGCAGGCTCGCGAAATCGTTGACAGCTATATCGACAAGGTGGGGCTGCGCGGCTTTGAAAATCACTGGCCGAAGCAGCTTTCGGGCGGCATGCAGCAGCGCACGGCCATTGCCCGGGCGCTCGCCAATGATCCGAAAATCCTGCTGCTCGACGAGCCGTTCGGCGCGCTCGACAATCAGACCCGCGGGCTGATGCAGGAATTGTTGCTCGGCATCTGGGAGCGCGAGCAGAAGACGGTGCTCTTCGTCACTCACGATATCGAAGAGGCGATCTTCATGGCCACGCGCGTGGTCACGATGACCGCCCGTCCCGGCAAGATCAAATCGATCACGCCGGTCGATATCGCGCATCCGCGTTCCTATCACGTCAAGGCAAGCCCCGAATTT
This sequence comes from Pseudomonadota bacterium, assembly GCA_023451915.1. Next base: position 1,133 of record JAEXXS010000406.1, read on the forward strand.
TCCGAACTGCGCCTGAAACTGACGGAAGAAATCCGCAGCGAAGCCATTGAGGCAGCCAGACAGGCTGCCTGAAAATAACGGTTCCTTGAACCTATCGGGTGGATTATGAAAGGGCCGCGACATTCGTCGCGGCCCTTTCTTTTCAGGACAGATTCCACTATGGCCGTTTCAGCAGAAGACCTCGAGAACCGTATTGTCTACGTCAACGGTGACTATGTTGTCGCGCGCGATGCCCGCATTTCCATCTTCGACCGGGGTTTTCTCTTCGGCGACGGCATTTATGAAGTGACCGCCGTGCTGGAAGGCAAGCTGATCGACAGCGGCCCACATATGACGCGCCTGCGCCGTTCCACCGGCGAAATCGGCATCCCGATGCCGTTGAGCGAAGACGAAATTATCGCCATCGAGCGCGAACTGGTGCGCCGCAACAATCTGACCGAAGGCATGGTCTATCTCCAGATCACCCGTGGCGATGGGCGCGACCGCGATTTCGTCCCGGCGAAAGACCTCAAGCCATCGGTGGTTTTATTCACGCAGGAAGCCAATCTGCTCGACAAGCCTGCGCTGAAAACCGGCGCGCGCGTTCTGTCGCTGGGCGACCTGCGCTGGAAGCGCCGCGATATCAAGACGGTGTGCCTGTTGCCGCAGGCGCTCGCCAAGGAAATCGCCAAGAATGCCGGTTGCGACGAAGCCTGGATGATCGAGGACGGCTATGTCACCGAAGGCGCATCCTCCACGGCCTATATCGTGACCGAGGATGATGTCGTCGTCACGCGCCCCAACAGCAACGCCATCCTGCCCGGCTGCACGCGCCTGTCGCTGTTGCAACTGATCGCCGAGACCGGAATGAAGCTGGAAGAGCGCCTCTTTACCATCGACGAAGCCTATGCGGCCAAGGAAGCCTTCCTCACCAGCGCTGGCACATTCGTCACGCCAATCACCGTCATTGACGACAAGACCATCGGCACCGGCAAGCCCGGCCCGGTCGCCCAGCGCCTGCGCGAGATCTATCTCGACCACGCTCGCCGCACGGCTATTTAACAAAACAAAACCGCGCCGGAATTGCTTCCGGCGCGGTCTGGAGCTTCGCCCGCCCCCGATGGCGAAGCACCAGGCGTATTTTGGTTATGGCGAGCCGAAAATGGTGGAGTTTGAGAACCGGCGCGCAGCGTACTTAAAGCTACGCGAGCACCGGAAGCGCAAAACAACGCCATTTGCAGGCCGCCAGAGCCAAAATAATCATCGCTTCTGGTTGTAGACGTCGATACACACCGCCCCCAGCAGCACGATACCCTTGATGACCTGCTGATAGTCGATGCCGATGCCGAGGATCGACATGCCGTTATTCATGACACCCATGATGAGGGCACCGATCACCGCACCCGTCACACGACCCACACCGCCATAAGCCGATGCACCGCCGATGAAGCAGGCCGCAATCACGTCCAGCTCGAAGCCGATACCGGCCTTGGGCGTTGCCGTATTCAGGCGCGCCGCGAAAACCAGACCGGCGAGCGCAGCCAGCACACCCATATTGACGAAGGCCAGGAAGGTCAGCCGTTCGGTCTTCACGCCGGACAGCTTGGCCGCATGGCGGTTGCCGCCGACTGCATAAATCTGGCGACCGATCACCGTGCGGTTGGTGAGGAACGCATAGGCCGCAATCAGCACCGCCATGATGATCAGCACATTCGGCAGACCGCGATGCATGGAAATCAGGAGCGACAGATAGGCGATGGCCGCAAAGAACAGAATGTTCTTGATGACGAACAGGCTGAACGGTTCCGTTTCCACTTCATGCGCGATGTGGCGCTGACGCGACTTCACATTCTGCCAGATCATGAAAGCGGCCAGCAGCACGCCGATGATCAGCGATGTCAGATAAACGCCGCCGGCCGTGGTGCCGAAAATTTCGGGAATGAAGCCCGACGAGAGCTTCTGGAACACGACCGGGAACGGGCCGACCGACTGGCCGCCGAGCACGGCCAGCATCAGGCCCTTGAACACCAGCATGCCCGCCAGCGTCACGATGAAGGACGGTATGTTGAAATAGGCCACCCAGAAGCCCTGCAATGCGCCGATCAGCCCGCCGACCAGCAGGCAAAGAATGGCGGCAATCGGGAACGGAACGCCCCATTTCACCATCATCACCGCCGCAAGCGCGCCGATAAACCCACAGACCGAACCGACCGAGAGGTCGATATGGCCGGTCACGATGATCAGCAGCATACCGAGCGCCATAATGACGATGTAGCTGTTCTGCAGAACCAGATTGGTCAGGTTCAGCGGCTTCATCAGCACGCCGCCCGTGACGATCTGGAAGAAGATCATGATCGCGACGAGCGAGAGCAGCATGCCGGATTCGCGCAGATTGTTCTTGAGATAACGCCCCACGCCGCTGGTCTGGTTGCTTCCGATGATAGTCTCGCTCATTGCCGTTTTCCCTTGTTCCGCATGATGGCGCGCATGATGTTTTCCTGCGTTGCCTCTTCGCCGGCGACTTCGCCGACAAAAGCGCCTTCATGCATGACGACGATGCGGTCGCAGATGCCGATCAGTTCCGGCATTTCCGAAGAAATGACGACGACGCCCTTGCCGCTCTCCGCCAGTGAATTGATGATGGTGTAAATGTCGTATTTCGCGCCAACATCGATGCCGCGCGTCGGCTCATCGAGAATGAGCACATCCGGTCCGGTGAACAGCCATTTCGACAGCACCACCTTCTGCTGGTTGCCGCCCGAAAGCGTGCCGGTCTGCTGAAAGACATTGTGGCTGCGAATGCTCATCTGGTTGCGATAATCACCGGCAACCTTCATCTCGCGAATATCGTCGATAACGCCCTTCGGGCTGACGCCGCGCAGATTGGCGAGCGAAATGTTGCGCGAAATGTTTTCACCCAGCACGAGGCCGAGCTTTTTGCGATCCTCGGTCACATAGGCAAGCCCGGACTTGATCGCCCGCGCCACAGTGGAAATATCCGCAGCCTTGCCGTTGATGCGCGCCTCGCCGGTGATATTCGTGCCCCAGGAGCGCCCGAACAGGCTCATGGCGAATTCGGTGCGTCCCGCGCCCATCAGGCCTGCAATGCCGACGATTTCGCCCGCCTTGACCTTGAACGACACGTTCTTGACCGAATGGCGCTCCGGATGCAGCGGATGATAGACCGACCAGTTGTCGACTTCGAAAATCACATCGCCGATCTTGGGATCGCGCTTGGGATAGCGGCTTTCCAGATCACGGTCGACCATCTTGCGGATGATATCGTCTTCCTCGACTTCGCCTGCATGACAATCGAGCGTCGCCACGGCCTTGCCGTCGCGCAGCACCGTGATCTTGTCGGCAACTTCGCGAATTTC
>JAEXXS010000497.1 GCA_023451915.1 Pseudomonadota bacterium
ATCGAATTTATGGACAGGAGATCGTCAGGAAGCACGGGCAGGCCGCACGGGTCTCAAAGTCACTCGACCGAAAAATCGATTGCCGAACTATATGCGACAAATTTGACCAGCACAAGAGAGCTAGAACATGTGTCATGCCGTGAATTTATTAAAAAAATCGCGGCTTTAACGTTAACGGAAGGTAATTTTTACCCAAAACGCCCGCTTTCCCGCGACTGCATGCAAGAAGGGCGCTCTGCAGAAAATGTCGTGAGTCTGCTCGCTGGCGCGTAAATGCTTGCCCCCTGTCCAAAAGCCGGGCTCGGAAAACTCACCCCCTGTGCCTCAGGATATCGCGTTTCTTTGACTTTTGCGTGATATGCATAATGCGCATGGTACGAATTGCCCGCGAATTTGTCACAAGGATTCGCGTATGGGCATGTGGTGAGGCAAAGCATGACGTCTGAACCGGAACAGAAGCAGCCGAAGCGCAAAGCGCTGAACAAAAGCCGCAAGCGCGGAAAATCCCAGCGCAGCGGCATCAAAGGCCTGCTCACTCGCCAACCGGTCCGCGACGGCAATGATCTGTTCTCGCAGGTCTCGATGATGACCGGCGCATTCTGGAATTCGCCGGTGCGCAACACGCTCATTGCGCTTGGCACCGGCATTTTCGTGCTGATCGTGTTGATTGCGGTTGGGCAGGTTGCCATCAACCGCTGGAACGAGCCGTTCTACGATGCGCTGGCGCGGAAGGATCTACAGGCCTTCTTCCATCAACTGATGGTCTTTTTCGGTATTGCGGGCAGCTTGCTGGTGCTCAATGTCGCGCAGACATGGCTGAACCAGATGTTCAAGCTGAAGATGCGCGAGGGGCTGGCGCGCGATCTGGTTGGTCAATGGCTTGCGCCGGGGCGGGCGTTTCGGCTCGCCAATGCGGGCGAGATTGGCATCAATCCCGATCAGCGCCTGCATGAAGACGCTCGACATCTGGCCGAAACTTCCTGCGATCTGGGCATCAACCTGCTGCAATCGACGGTCATTTTGTTGAGCTTCGTCGGCGTGCTCTGGACCCTGTCGAGCGGCTTCATCTTCCATGTCGGCGGCTACAGTTTCCCGATCCCCGGCTATATGGTCTGGGCGGTGATCATCTATGCCGCTTCCGCATCGTGCCTGACATGGATTGTCGGGCGCAACCTCGTCAATATCAATGCCAATCGCTATGCGCGTGAGGCGGATTTTCGCGCCTCGCTGATGCGGGTCAACGAACATCTCGATGCCGTTACCCTTGCACGCGGCGAAGCGGACGAGCGCCGCCGTCTCGATCTGGATATCGATGCCGTGCTGGCCGCAATCCGCAAGATCGTCTATGCGACCACGCGATTGACCTGGGTGACTGCCGGTTACGGCTGGCTCACCATCGTTGCGCCTATTCTGGTCGCGGCACCGGTCTATTTCTCCGGCGGGCTGACCTTCGGCGGGCTGATGATGGCGGTCGGCGCTTTCACACAGGTGCATAATTCGCTGCGCTGGTTCGTGGATAATTTTGGCGCAATTGCCGACTGGCGCGCCACGCTGCTGCGTGTCGCGACGTTCCGACAGGCGATTCTGCGCATGGATGAGCTGGGTCGTCTCGACCGTCAGGTTGATCTAACCGTCAATGAGGACGACAGAATCAGTCTCGACGACGTGTCGATTGCAGCACCCGATATCTGTCTGCGTCTGTCGAAGAGCGCCTTTGCGGTCAAGCCGGGTGAACGGGTGCTGGTGACGGGCGGAACCGAAACCCAACGGACATTGCTGTTCCGGGCGCTGGGCGGCCTGTGGCCCTGGGGCGAGGGGCGTATCGGCATGCCAGCCAATGACGGCGTCGCCTTCATGCCGCGCGCGCCTTATTTCCCGCCCGGTACGCTGAAGAGCGTGATCGTCTATCCTTTCGATCTCAAGCAATTCGCGCCCGAAGCGCTCGAAGGCGTGTTGCAGCGGGCCGGGCTTGCGCGGCTTATCGGCAGTCTCGACCACGTCACGCGCTGGGAACGGGTGTTGACCGACGACGAGCGGCAATGTCTCGCCTTTGCGCGGCTGATTTTGCAGAAGCCGCAATGGATCATTATCGATGGCGCGCTGGATGGGCTCGACGCCGAGGCTTATGATCGCATTCGCGACATTTTGAACAATGAGCTGAAGCAAGCCGCGGTTATTCATCTGGGCAAGCCGCATCTGCATAATGGGCTATTCTCGCGGCAGCTCAATCTGGAAGAGAACCCCGATGGCAAGCCGCTCGAAATTCCCGCTCTAAAGAGCGCTTGAAAAAAGCCGCCGGATCGCTCCGGCGGCTTTTCTGTTTCATTTTAAATCCGCTTAGCCGCGGAAGTAATCCTGCAGCGGACGCACTTCCAGTGAACCGGCCTTCAGCGCCGCGATGGCTTCGGCGGCAGCTTCGGCACCGGCCATGGTGGTGTAGTAAGGCAGCTTCTGCATCAGCGTTGCGCGGCGGATCGACTTGGAGTCGGACACGGCGCTGGCGCTGTCGGTCGTGTTGAAGACCAGATGGATCTGACGGTTGCGGATCGCATCTTCCACATGCGGACGGCCTTCGATGACCTTGTTGACCTTGATCGCTTCGACGCCATTGTCGGCGAGGAAACGCTGTGTGCCGCCGGTCGCCATCACGCGGAAGCCGAGGCTTGCGAGCTTGCGGACAGGCGCCAGAACGCGTTCCTTGTCTTCGTCGCGCACCGACACGAACACCGTGCCTTCACGCGGCAGTTCCACGCCAGCACCAAGCTGCGCCTTGGCGAAAGCCAATGCGTAGTCGTAGTCGAGGCCCATGACTTCGCCGGTCGAGCGCATTTCGGGTCCGAGCAGCGTATCGACGCCCGGGAAGCGGGCGAACGGGAACACGGCTTCCTTGACCGCGATATGCGGGCGCGATGGCGCCTGCGGCTTGCCGCCATAAGCGCCGAGCGCTGCTTCAAGGCTTTCGCCAGCCATGATGCGGGCAGCGACCTTGGCAATCGGCGTACCGATGGTCTTGGCAACGAAGGGAACGGTGCGCGAAGCGCGCGGGTT
>JAEXXS010000499.1 GCA_023451915.1 Pseudomonadota bacterium
CTCTTTTGGCCACTTTGCCTGCGCTTGTCGCCATGGCCGGAATGGCGTTGGCTCAGGAAGCAGCAGCCCCTGCGGCTCCCACGCCCACTCTCGATACGGGCGATACGGCCTGGATGCTGACCTCAACTGCGCTTGTGTTGATGATGACCATTCCGGGCCTTGCGCTGTTCTATGGCGGCATGGTGCGCAAGAAGAACGTGCTGTCCACGGTGATGCAGAGCTTTGCCATCACCTGCCTCATGTCCGTACTGTGGATGGTCGCGGGCTATTCGCTCGCCTTCACCGACGGCGGCTCGATGAACTCCTATATCGGCGGTTTGTCGAAGGCCTTTTTTTCCGGCGTCACGATGCAGTCGCTGACCGGTACCATCCCGGAATATGTCTTCATCACCTTCCAGATGACCTTCGCGATCATTACGCCTGCACTGATTGCCGGTTCGTTTGCTGAACGCATGAAGTTCTCGTCCATGCTGGTCTTCCTGACCTTGTGGCTCTTCATCGTCTATATCCCGGTCGCGCATTGGGTTTGGGGCGGCGGCTTCATGGCGTCTGATGGCGTTCTGGACTTCGCCGGCGGCACGGTTGTTCACATCAATGCCGGTGTTGCCGGTCTGGTGGCGGCGCTCATCATTGGCAAGCGCGACGGCTATGGCCACACCAATATGGCTCCGCACAATCTCGTTCTCTCGGTCATCGGCGCTGCTCTTCTGTGGGTTGGCTGGTTCGGCTTCAACGCCGGTTCGGCCGCAGGCGCAAACGCGCTGGCTGGCGTTGCCATGCTCAACACGCAGGTTGCGACCGCTGGTGCGGCGCTCGCCTGGATGTTCGTGGAATGGGCTGTTGCCGGTAAGCCAAGCGTGCTCGGCATCATTTCAGGCGCTGTTGCCGGTCTTGTGGCGATCACGCCTGCAGCCGGTTTCGTCAATCCGACAGGCGCACTCATCATCGGCATCGTCGCTGGCGCGATCTGCTACATCGCAGCCGTGAAGATCAAGCACGCGCTCGGCTATGACGACTCGCTCGACGCCTTCGGCGTCCACGGTGTCGGCGGTTTCGTGGGTGCGGTTCTGACCGGTTTCTTCGCAGACGCCACCATCAATGCAGCTGGCGAAGGAGCGACGATGGGCAAGCAGTTCTTCGGTGCTGCGGTTACCGTCGTCTATACGGCCATCGCCACAGCCGTCATCCTCTATGTGATCAAGGCTGTCATGGGTCTGCGTCCAAGCAAGCAGGCCGAAATCGAAGGCCTCGATATCTCTTTGCACGGCGAATCTGTTCAATAAGAACAATTCTCCCAAGACGGAGAAAGGCGCGGGAAACCGCGCCTTTTTTCATTTAGAGCATTTCCAGCAAAAGTGCGTAGCGGTTTTGCGTCGGATAATGCGTAAAAACAAAGAGATAGAGCGGTTCCACGATTCCGTTTTAAGCGGAACCGCTCTAATCGAAGAGAGCTCCATGGTTAATGCGGAATTAACCATCGCCGGATTAGGATCGGACCGATTCATTCTGCCCGTAGCTATTCTGTTACGGGCGACAGCAGAAATTTCGGTTCGGGACTGGCTATATGCGGCAAGGATATTCGCCCTCATACCCGCTGCGTGACGAGCGGATAACGGAAGACAGGCTCCGCCTGGCCAATATCTTCCGCAGGCAGTTCTATATATTGCTCGGTCTGGCGCTTCTGTCGCTGACGGCGATGGCCGTCGGCGCGCTAGCAACCTGGAATGTGGCCGACCCAAGCTTCAGCCATGCAACCGACAATCCGGTGACCAATGCGCTGGGCTATCCCGGCGCGGTCTTCTCCGATCTTGCGATGCAGTTCTTCGGTCTGGCGAGCGTTCCCGCATTATTGCCGCTGGTCGTGTGGTCGCTTCTCATGATGACGCGCGGCGGTATTGGCCGCGTTACCAAGCGCAGCTTCGCCTGGATGGGTGCCGCACTTTTGTTTGCCGGCATTGCCAGCTGCTTTGCCGTGCCGGAAAGCTGGCCCATGCCCATCGGACTTGGCGGTGTGTTTGGCGATATGCTGCTGCGTTTTCCGGGCCTGTTCCTCGGCCAGTTCCCGCAAGGCGCAATCGCGTCGGCCATTGCACTGGTTCTCGCATTTCCCGCTCTGTGGCTTTGCCTTTTTGCAAGCGGCATCATTGGCCGTGGCATCGTCAATCCGGTTCAGCCAGCACAACGCGGACGCCCAGAGGACGATTTCCTCGATGAGGATGAGGAAACCGCAGGCGGCGGCTTCCAGTTTATCGGTGCGTTGACCCATCTCGTGTTGACGACGACCGCCAACTTCAAGCGTCTCACCGGGCTTGGCCGTCGTCAATCTCGCGACGAGGATTTCGGCGATATGCGCGCCGTGCGCCGCAGCGCAGAAACGCGCAATGGTGTGGAAGCGGGCAGACGTCGCGAGCCGGGCTTCGGCGGACCATCGGACGAAGCGCCGTTCGACATGGATGACGGCATGGAAGAGGGCATGGACGACGCGCCGCTGGCCGGTCAGCAGTGGCATGATGCGCCGCCAGCCCGCAGCCGCAAGGCGCGTGTCGAACAGGCAGCACCTTCGCCCAAGCCGGGCGCGCGCGCCCAGCGGGAAGCACAGTCGTCCTTCCTCAAGGATAAGGGCGTGTTTGAAATGCCGTCGCTGCATTTCCTCGCAGAACCGAAACTGGTTCAGCGCGATCCGGCGCTGTCAAAGGATGCGTTGGAGCAGAATGCGCGGCTCTTGGAAGGCGTGCTGGAAGATTTCGGCGTGCGCGGCGAAATCATCAATGTGAAGCCCGGCCCAGTGGTTACGCTTTACGAACTGGAGCCAGCACCCGGCATCAAGTCTTCCCGCGTCATCGGCCTTGCCGACGATATCGCCCGCTCGATGAGCGCGATTGCAGCGCGTGTCGCCGTCATTCCGGGCCGCAATGCTATCGGTATCGAACTGCCGAACCCGAAGCGCGAAATGGTTTATCTGCGCGAAATGCTGGCCAGCCGTGACTTCGAACAGTCCAAGGCAAAACTGGCGCTGGCGCTTGGCAAGACCATCAATGGCGAGCCGGTGATTGCCGATATCGCCAAGATGCCGCACGTGCTCGTTGCTGGTACGACCGGCTCGGGCAAGTCGGTTGCAATCAACACGATGATCCTGTCGCTCGTCTATCGCATGACGCCGCAGGAATGCCGCCTGATCATGATCGACCCGAAGATGCTGGAGCTCTCCGTCTATGACGGCATTCCACATCTGCTGACGCCGGTTGTGACCGACCCGAAAAAGGCTGTGGTCGCGCTCAAATGGACCGTGCGCGAAATGGAAGACCGCTATCGCAAGATGTCGAAGGTCGGCGTGCGCAATATCGACGGTTTCAACCAGCGTGTCGGGCTGGCGCAGAAGAAGGGCGAACCGATTGCCCGCACCGTGCAGACCGGTTTCGACCGCAATACCGGCGAGGCGATCTACGAGACCGAAGAACTCGATCTGGCGCCAATGCCCTATATCGTCGTGATCATCGACGAAATGGCCGACCTGATGATGGTTGCAGGCAAGGATATTGAAGGCGCGGTGCAGCGTCTGGCGCAGATGGCGCGCGCCGCCGGTATCCATGTCATCATGGCCACGCAGCGTCCTTCTGTGGATGTCATCACCGGTACGATCAAGGCCAACTTCCCGACCCGTATTTCCTTCCAGGTGACATCGAAGATCGACAGCCGCACCATTCTGGGCGAGCAGGGCGCTGAGCAGCTGCTCGGTCAGGGCGATATGCTTTTCATGGCTGGCGGCGGTCGCATCCAGCGCGTGCACGGGCCTTTCGTCGGCGACGACGAGGTGGAACGCATCGTGCAGCATCTGAAGCTTCAGGGCGTGCCGGAATATCTCGATGCCATCACTGAGGACGAAGAAGATGACGAGGGCGGCAGCGGCCCGTCTGGAACCTCCAATCTGGAAGATTCCGACGATCCCTATGATCAGGCGGTCGCCGTCGTGCTTCGTGACAAGAAGGCTTCGACGTCCTATATCCAGCGTCGTCTCGGCATTGGCTATAATCGCGCTGCATCGATTATCGAGCGAATGGAAGATGAAGGGATTGTCGGTCCCGCCAACCATGCCGGCAAGCGCGAGATTCTGGTGCCGACCGGTGACGATGACTTTTAAGCCAGGGATATGACGCGGCAGCACGCCACACTCGCGCCCAACTGGCGCGATAACCTGACGATATGATGAAAAGAGAAAGTATATCGATGATGTTCTCCCGTTTTTCAGCCTTTGCGAAAGCTGGTCGTCTTGCCGCCGTGCTGGGAATGGG
>JAEXXS010000084.1 GCA_023451915.1 Pseudomonadota bacterium
CCAGTGCCGCCGCCAGCGATCCGCTTGCCGCCTGGCTGGGGCTCGGCATTGGCGGCATCATTCTTCTGACCATCGCCAAGGTGGTTCTGTTTGTCGCCCTGATGCTGGTCGTCGGACGCAAGGTCATTCCCTGGCTTCTCAATGTCGTCGCACAGACCGGCTCGCGCGAATTGTTTCGCCTTGGCGTTCTGGCCATTGCGCTGGGCGTCGCTTTCGGTGCGGCGCATCTCTTCGGCGTATCCTTCGCGCTCGGCGCATTCTTCGCCGGAATGGTGATGAGCGAATCCGAGCTCAGCCACCGCGCAGCAGAAGAATCCCTGCCGCTGCGAGATGCTTTCGCGGTCCTGTTCTTCATTTCGGTCGGCATGTTGTTCGACCCGATGAGCCTTTTGAAAGACCCCCTGCCCCTGCTGGGGACGCTCGCGATCATTCTGATCGGCAAGTCCGTCGCGGCCTTTTTTATCGTGCGGGCCTTCCGCCGCCCGGTCAGCACGGCGCTGACGATTTCAGCCAGTCTGGCGCAGATCGGCGAATTCTCGTTCATTCTCGCTGGCCTTGGCGTGAGCCTCAATCTGCTGCCGCCTGCCGGACGAGACCTCATTCTCGCTGGTGCGATCCTTTCCATCTTCCTCAATCCGGTCATGTTCATCGTCGCCGAACGGATGCGGCCATGGATCGAAAAGCGCAGCGGATCCGAAAGCGGCGGTGACAAGGTGGGCGACACCGCCATCGGCGTTTCCGAGCCGGAACCATTGCCGCACACGCTTCTGACCGGCCACACGATCATTGCCGGTTACGGGCATATCGGAAGCAGGCTTGCCAGCAGTTTGCAGGACCGTGCGATGCCGTTCCTCGTCATCGATGACTCGTCTAAAATCTGCACGGCGTTGCGGGAAAAAGGCATCGAAGCTATTGCAGGCAATGCCTCCGATACCGAAATATTGAATGCAGCAAATCCGGGGCTTGCCAGAAATCTGGTCATTGCGATTCCCAATGCCTTCGAGGCAGGACGCGCAACGGCTCTGGCCCATGCGGCCAACCCGGATATTCATATCGTTGCGCAGGCCAGTTCGCAGGCCGAAGCACAATATCTGACCGATCTCGGTGCAACCTCCGTCATTCTTGGCGAAGAAGAAATTGCAAAAGCAATGGCCAAGGCAATCGGCGCAGACGTTTCAATTCCGGGCGGCAATGCTTCCGCCCGCCAGCCACAGCGGCACAGTCAGGCACAGGATGACAGTTCGGTGGCTGCGGCTGATGGCGAAGCACAGGCCATATAAGGGGAACACAGAATGAAATTTGAAGGGGCGGTAATCGGTTAATGAAAGCAAAGGATTATATCTGGCCCGTCATCGGTGTCTGCGCTGTCGGCGTTTCAGCCTGGTTGCTCTATCGTGAACTTCGCAGCATTTCGCTCGAGGACGTTCTGGACAGCCTCTACGCCATTCGCGCCCATCACTGGGTACTGGCGGCGGCGGCGGCCCTTCTCGCCTATAGCTCGCTTGCCGGTTACGACCGTATCGCGCTGCTCCACCTCCGGCGCAAGATTTCCTGGCTTTTCATCGCGCTCTGCTCGTTTACCACCTATGCTTTGTCGCACAATATCGGCGCATCCGTCGTCTCCGGCGCGGTGGTTCGCTACCGTGCCTATTCCTCGCAAGGCATGCCGGGCAGCGAGATCGCCGTCCTCATCGCGTTTTGTTCGTTCACATTCATTCTCGGTGTCATCATCACCTCCAGCGTGGTGCTGCTGCTGGAGCCGCATGTCCTCATGCGCTTCAACGAAGACCTGACGCCTACCGTCGCCATGGTCATTGCGCTGATCATGCTGGCCTTTGTGCTGCTCTATATTTTCGGCAGCTGGATGCAACTGCGCCCGCTCCAGATCGGCAAATTCCGGCTCGAATATCCGCGTATGTCGGTCGTCGTGCAGCAGTTGATCGTCGCACCCCTCGAATTGATCGGCGCTGCGGGAATCATCTATTTTGCCCTGCCTGAAGCGGGCAATCCCGGCTTCCTGATCGTGCTTGGCATTTTCCTCGTCTCCTTCTCGGCAGCGCTTATCTCGCATGCGCCGGGCGGTCTTGGCGTGCTTGAACTGGTTTTCCTGACCGGCCTGCCGGATATGGATCAGGCCGATGTGCTGGCGGCGCTGATCGTCTTCCGCCTGCTCTATCTTCTGATCCCGTTTGCCATGTCGCTGGTGGTGGTGCTGGTTTTCGAGAAGTCGCAGTTCCTGCTGCGCTGGAACGATAAGCAAAACAAGTGAGTGCCCATTCAGGCGGAGAATAATTTTCACTTATCCGCCTGAATTTGAATTCCCTTTCCTTAAAATCGCAGGTTTCAGCGCCTATTTTGGAAACTGCTTCGCAAGTTGCCTCGATATCGAGACGACAGGCGAAACAGTAAAGCCCTCCCAAGGCTCTGATCTCTGTGATGTCGCAATTGTAGCAAAGCCGTTTCGTGCTTTTGCTGCAATTGCCGGAAAAGGAAACAACGCATGCCTGCGACACTTATCATCCCCGGTTATAAGGGATCGGAAGCAGGCCACTGGCAGCGCCAATGGTTGCATGACGATCCGTCAGCATTACTGGTTGAACAGGACGACTGGCATTATCCAGTGCTATCCGACTGGATGCATGCGCTCGAAGCAAAAC
>JAEXXS010000118.1 GCA_023451915.1 Pseudomonadota bacterium
TATATACTGATCGCGCGCCTCATGAAGAGGGCCAAACGGAGGGAATGACGATGACGCATTTGACGCCATCTGTATCGAATGTGGTTTCTCACAACGTACAGAACGAAAACGTCAAAGCTGCGACGACCGCTTCCACCCGAACGACGCGAAAAACTAAGGCGGCGGGTGTCCCGCCAGCTCAAGGTCTCTACGATCCGCGCAACGAGCATGATGCGTGCGGCGTTGGCTTCATTGCTCATATGAAGGGCAAGAAGTCGCATCAGGTCGTGGAAAACGGCCTCAAGATGCTCGAAAACCTCACCCATCGCGGGGCCGTTGGCGCTGATCCGCTGATGGGCGACGGCGCGGGCATACTCGTGCAGATTCCAGATCGCTTTTTCCGTGAGGAAATGGCGCGTCAGGGCATCGATCTGCCGCAGCCGGGCCATTATGGCGTCGGCTATCTGTTCATGCCGCGCGACGCCCAGCTGCGCGCCCATGCCGAAGAAATCGTCAAGGAAGTGATCGCTGCCGAAGGCCAGCAGTTCATCGGCTTCCGTGAAGTGCCGGTCGATAATTCATCCTTGTCGAAGGCCCCGGATATTGCTGCGACCGAACCTTTCCACGTTCAAGTATTCATCGGCCGCAACCCGATGCTCGAAACCGATGACGAGTTCGAGCGCCGCCTGTTCGTGCTGCGCAAGGTCATTTCCAACCGCATCTATCAGGAAAACGATGGCGACGATAACGGCTTCTATGTCGTGTCCATGTCGGCGCGCACAGTCGTCTATAAGGGCATGTTCCTGGCTTATCAGGTCGGCGCCTACTATAATGATTTGCGCGATCCCCGCTTCGAAAGCGCGGTTGCGCTGGTTCACCAGCGTTTTTCGACCAACACCTTCCCGTCCTGGCGTCTGGCTCACCCTTACCGCATGGTCGCGCATAACGGCGAAATCAATACGCTGCGCGGCAATGTGAACTGGATGGCGGCGCGTCAGGCTTCGGTCGACTCGGAACTGTTCGGCAACGACATTTCCAAGCTGTGGCCGATTTCCTACGAAGGTCAGTCCGATACGGCCTGCTTCGACAATGCGCTGGAATTCCTGCATCAGGGCGGCTACAGCCTCGCTCATGCGATGATGATGCTGATCCCCGAAGCATGGTCCGGCAACAAGCTGATGTCGGATGATCGCCGCGCATTCTACGAATATCACGCGGCCCTGATGGAGCCATGGGACGGCCCTGCCGCCGTGGCCTTCACCGATGGTCGCCAGATCGGCGCGACGTTGGACCGCAACGGCCTGCGTCCGGCCCGCTACATTGTGACTGACGATGATTTCGTCATCCTGGCTTCGGAAGCTGGCGTTCTGCCGGTGGACGAAAAGAAGGTCGTCAAGAAGTGGCGTCTTCAGCCGGGCCGCATGCTGCTTATCGATATGGAAGAAGGCCGCATCGTTTCCGACGAGGAAATCAAGTCGCAGATCGCGCAGAAGCATCCCTATAAGCAGTGGCTTGGCAACACCCAGCTCATTCTGGAAGACCTCAACCCGGTCGAACCGCGTGCGCTGCGCAAGGATGTGAGTCTGCTCGACCGCCAGCAGGCCTTCGGTTACAGCCAGGAAGACACCAAGATTCTGATGGCTCCAATGGCCACGACGGGTCAGGAAGCCATCGGTTCGATGGGTACGGATACGCCGATTTCGGCCATGTCCGACAAGTCGAAGCTGCTTTATACCTATTTCAAGCAAAACTTCGCGCAGGTCACCAACCCGCCGATTGATCCGATCCGTGAAGAACTGGTGATGAGCCTCGTTTCCTTCATTGGTCCGCGCCCGAACATTTTCGACCTGATAGGCAATTCGCGCCGCAAGCGTCTGGAAGTGCGCCAGCCGATCCTGACCAATGGTGATCTGGAAAAAATCCGTTCCATCGGCCATACGGAAGATCGTTTCGACACCAAGACGCTCGACATCACCTATAATACGGGTGAGGGCGCAGCCGGTATGCATGGCGCAATCGAACGCCTGTGCGACCGTGCCGAAGCGGCAGTTCATGGCGGCTACAACATCGTCATCCTCTCCGACCGTCAGGTTGGTCCGGATCGCATTCCGATCCCGGCTCTGCTGGCGACGGCTGCCGTGCATCACCATCTGATCCGCAAGGGTTTGAGGACTTCGGTCGGCCTAGTGGTCGAATCGGGCGAACCGCGCGAAGTGCACCATTTCGCCTGCCTTGCAGGCTATGGCGCGGAAGCGATCAACCCGTATCTCGCCTTCGATACGCTGCTCGACATGCATCGCCGCCGCGAATTCCCGCCGGAAGTCGACGAATATGAAGTGGTGAAGCGCTACATCAAGTCGATCGGCAAGGGCATTCTCAAGGTCATGTCCAAGATGGGCATCTCGACCTACCAGTCCTATTGCGGCGCGCAGATTTTCGATGCGGTCGGCTTGCAGTCGAGCTTCGTCGACAAGTTCTTCTTCGGTACGGCCACCAGCATCGAAGGTGTTGGTCTGGACGAAATCGCGGAAGAAACCGTGCGCCGTCATACCGACGCCTTCGGTAACGATCCGGTTCTGCTGACCGCGCTCGAAGTCGGCGGCGAATATGCCTACCGTATGCGCGGTGAAGCACATCTGTGGTCGCCGGATGCGGTCGCCAAGCTGCAGCATGCAGTGCGCACCTCGAACCCGGATACGTTCACCGAATATACCAGCATGCTCGACTCCAAGTCGGCGCAGGCCAAGACCATTCGCGGCCTGTTCGATATCCGCTTCGCCGAAGATCGTGGTCTTAAGCCGGTTTCCATCAATGAGGTTGAACCGGCGGTCGATATCGTCAAGCGCTTCTCGACCGGTGCCATGTCCTTCGGTTCGATCTCCCGAGAGGCGCACACCACGTTGGCGCGCGCGATGAACGCCATTGGCGGCAAGTCGAACACGGGTGAAGGCGGTGAAGAACCGGATCGTTTCTATCCGCTGCCGGATGGCACGCCAAACCCGGAACGTTCCGCGATCAAGCAGGTTGCATCGGGCCGTTTCGGTGTGACAACGGAATATCTGGTCAACTCCGATCTAATCCAGATCAAGGTAGCGCAGGGTGCAAAGCCCGGCGAAGGCGGTCAGCTGCCGGGCCATAAGGTCGATGCGACCATCGCCAAGACCCGTCACTCGACCCCGGGCGTTGGCCTCATTTCGCCGCCGCCGCACCATGACATCTACTCGATCGAAGATCTGGCGCAGCTGATCTACGACCTGAAGAACGTCAATCCGGCTGCCGATATTTCGGTCAAGCTGGTGTCGGAAGTGGGCGTCGGCACGGTGGCTGCCGGTGTTGCCAAGGCGCGCGCCGACCACATTACCGTATCGGGTTATGACGGCGGCACGGGCGCTTCGCCGCTCACCTCGCTGAAACATGCCGGTAGCCCGTGGGAAATCGGCCTTGCCGAAACTCACCAGACTCTGGTGCTGAACGGGCTTCGCTCCCGCGTGGCCCTGCAGGTCGATGGCGGTTTGCGCACCGGCCGCGACGTGGTGATTGGCGCGCTCTTGGGGGCCGACGAGTTCGGTTTCTCGACGGCTCCGCTGATTGCCGCCGGCTGTATCATGATGCGCAAGTGCCATCTGAATACTTGCCCTGTCGGCGTGGCCACGCAGGACCCGGTTCTGCGCAAGCGCTTCAAGGGCACGCCGGAACATGTCATCAACTTCTTCTTCTACCTGGCGGAAGAAGTGCGCGCATTGCTTGCCTCGATGGGCTTCACCAAGCTGGAACAGATCATCGGTGAGACCGAGCTTCTGGAAAAGCAGGTGATGATCGACCATTGGAAGGCCAAGGGTCTCGATTTCAGCCGCATCTTCTACAAGCCTGAGGCTGAAAAGCACGAGATCTACTGGACCGAGCGTCAGCATCATCCGATTGAAGATGTTCTCGACCGTAAGCTGATCGC
>JAEXXS010000123.1 GCA_023451915.1 Pseudomonadota bacterium
TGCCGCGCAGGAATATCGAACGCATCACTTCGTTGAACGACATCAGGAACCCAAACAGCGCCGCGCTGACGATGCCCGGCATCAGAATTGGAAATTCGATATCCCAGAACACCCGCCAGTCGCTGGCTCCAAGATCCCTTCCCGCTTCAACGAGACGATGATCAAAACGAATCGTCACGACGAGGATGATCAGCAGCGCAAAGGGAAACGCCCAGACGAAATGTCCAAGCGCGATAGACCAGAAACCAAGTTTCAGGTTGAGAACCGCGCGCGCAACGATGAAAAGGGCGGCCCCTAGCGACATGCCAGGCACGAAAAGCGGAACCACGAACATCAGTAGCACACGGCCGGGGCTGCGCATGGTTGGCAAGGCCCGGCCGATAATTGTCGCGGCAATCGCACAGATCAACCCGACCACAACGCCGATAACCAGACTTGCCAGCATTGGTTTGTGCCATGCGCTGTTGGAGAACAGCGAACGATAGTGCTCAAGAGAAAACGAACCCGGAATGCCGCCAAGAGGGTTTTGGCTTATCGAAAGAAGAACCAGCCAGAGCAGCGGGAAGTAGATGACGGCCAGCATTACGAACCCGCCCCATTTGGAAAGCTGTTTCCAGATCGGGGCGTAGCTTGGACCAAGCTTCGGTGATATCTGTCGCAAGCGTGGGTTATCCTGAGATTGCATGTGCTTAGCCTTTCAGGACGCTGATTGACGAAGACGGATCGCCAAAGCGGCGCGCGATCAGGTACATGCCGCCAAGCAGAGCCAGAAGCAGCAGGATCACGAAGGCCGATAGCGCGGCGACGACCGGATAGCGCAGTGCCGAATAGGCGCTTTCTATCGAATTCGAGATAAGATTGACAAAGCCGCCGCCCAGCATGCCAGGCTCAACCCAGGCGGCGAGTGCCGGACCGAGGCAAAACACGATGCCAGCCATGACGCCCGGCAAGGACAACGGAATGATAATACGGCTAACGGTCTGCCATGGAGATGCTCCAAGATCGTTGCTTGCTTCGATCAATGTGTCGTCAATCAAATTGATTGCAAGATAGATCGGCATAACCATGGACGGGAACAAGCTGACGACCATGCCAAAATGCACTGCGACCTCTGAATAAAGCAGCCATTCAACGGGCGTATTCACCACTCCCATGTTGATCAAGACCGTATTGATCAGCCCCGATTGACCAAGAATCGCACGCCACACGATGGTGCGCGAGGACATGTCCAGAAAGAACGGGATCGTCAGCAGGGCGAGACAGACAGCACGGCTCGTATTCGACTTGCAGCCTTTCGCGAGCCAAAGCGCGAAGGGAAAAGCAATGGCCAGTTCAATTGCCGTCACTGTCAGGGCGATGCGTAAGGTGCGCAGCGTCACCTCCCAACGGCCTGATGAAAACAGTCCGACCCAAGTATCGAGCGTCGGCGTATAGACCGTGCGAAACTGTACGGTTGAAAAGAAACTGAAGGCGAAGAGAATGACAATTGGCACAATGACCAGTGCAAACCAGATCAACAGAATGACAGTCGCAGCGACGTTCGTGTCGGTGAGTTTTGCCCTTATGGCATATAGAGAACTCTGACGGCCAACAACCGGCATCTCTGCGGCACTCGCTATCTGTTGCATCTCAATCTTCCAAAAAATTTTCGAGCATGTTGCATCCCGGGCCCGCATTGATCTGCGGGCCTGGTCGCGTCGGTTGACAGACAGGCGAAGGTCAGGCGTTCAAGAAACGCTGCCATTCCTCTTCCATACCAGCGGCATTGTCCGGCGTGGTGGTCGAGACATAGGGCTTGGAGAACTTCTTGCTCACCTTGGCTTCTGTGGCCTTCAATGCGGCAACCTCTTCCGCACTCCAGCCATTGGCCGTGGCATATTCCACACCAAGGTCCATGTTCGGACCCGCATAGCCCCGATCCCGTGCCTGAAGCGCTCGATATTCTCCACCCAGGAAGTAGTTCAGCACCTTATAGATCGCACCGAGATTGTCCCTTTGCGCAGCCTGAGCCGCGATATAGGCGCCGTGCCCCCACTTGAAGTAGCCTTCCTTGGTATAGGCATAGCGGGTGGCATCCGGTCCGAGTGCGAGATTAACCTCACGGACCGCTGGCTCCCAACAATTGATGACATCAACTTCGCGGTTGGTCAGCAACTGAATCTGCTCTTCGAAAGCGCCATACAGGGTACGAAACTGACCGGCCTTTTTGCGCTCGATGAGAAAGTCAGCCACGGTCTTCGCTTCTTCTGGCGTCAAGTCGGCAATATTTGCAAAGCTTGCCGCTCCCTTGGATTGCAGATAAAGCGCTGCTACCCCCATCGAGTAGGTATAGGCATTACCATAAGCCACACGACCGCGGGTCTTTTCATCCTCAAACATAAGTGACCACGACAGCTCTTCCTGACTGTCGGGAGCCATACCCAGCTTCTCTGGAAAATAGCCGAAACTGTCGGCATTGCCGATGACCGGCACGCCCCATTGTTTTCCATCCCGGTCCTGCACAACAGGTGAGCGTTTCCAATCATCGGACGTGCGCTCCCAAAGCGTCAGTTCGGGATTAGCCTCGTCCAGAGGTGCATAGAGCCCCTGCGGACCGAGAATATCTTCGGTGCCGGACTCAAAGACAAAAAGATCGACGCTATCGCCCATGTTCGCGCCCATGACATCGCGCATAAACACGCCCACGTCATTGCTGGACCCACTAAGTTGAGCCCGTACGCCGATGGATTTTTCCATCGGGGCCCAATCTTTCAGCGCTGCTGTCGGAACGCCGTAAATCTTGACCAACGGCATGTCCTGCGCCTTTGCCACGCCGGATATCCCTCCAACAGCTGCAATTCCGGCAAGCGCTCCCATGCCTGCCAGCATGCCACGTCGGGTCAGTTCGACCTGACTGTAAGTTGAAAACCTGTCCTTCATTTTATGATCCCCTTTTCTGGTTTATTGATTTAAAAATCATCAGGCAGCGAAAATCACAGCATCCGATACATTCCAGCCAACCCTGTTTACATCGCTTTTCTCGCTCGCAACTCCATGCCAGCTGCGCAGCCGCAATGGCCCAGCGCCCGTAGCCACCGTGACATCCGTATATTTGCCGCGATAAACCCGGTTTATGACCTTCGCCGCGATGGTCTCAGAGTTATCTGACAGACTGGCACTTGCTGGAGAAATACGTTCGGCACGGATCGCGATGGCGATGGTGTCTCCTGACCTCAATCCCGTTGACGTAATCACACCCCGGATGCGCATTCCGCCGGGGAATTCAACGGTGCCAATCGCCTCCTCACGACCGATCAGCTTTGCTTCAAGAATATTCTCATAGCCCATGAAGCCCGCCGCAAACCGGCTCTTTGGTCGGTCGAAAAGGTCCAGCGGACTACCGCTCTGCACGATCTGGCCCTGGCTCATCAGAACCACACGGTCGCTCATGGTGAGCGCTTCTTCCTGGCTGTGCGTGATATAGACAAAGGTCATGCCAAGACTGCGCTGCAATTCCATCAGCTCTATTTGCATATCCTGACGGAGACGTTCGTCCAACGCACCGAGAGGTTCATCCAGAAGAAGAATCGACGGCTGGGTGACCACAGCACGCGCCAACGCAACACGCTGCCGCTCGCCACCTGAGAGCTGCCCGATCCGACGGTCCGCTTTCGCCTCAAGCTGCACCATAGCAAGTGCTCGCCGCGCCTCCATCAAGGCGTCAGCGGCATGCACCTTTCGAATTCGCAATCCATAAGCGACATTTTCGATTACACTCATATGCGGGAAAAGCGCGTAGCTCTGGAAAACCGTTGTGCAATTACGTTTAGCCGCGGGAAGATGCGCAACATCCTGTCCGTCGATACGGAGCTTTCGAACCGATGTCGGCATCTCCAGTCCGGATATGACACGCAGCATCGTGGTTTTCCCTGAGCCGCTGGAGCCAAGGATCGTCAGAAACTCGCCCTTTCTGGCAGAAAGAGATACATGCGAGAGTGCGGTCACAGCACCGTAGTGATGGACGAGGTCCTCTATCTCCAACATCTGATCCGCGACATCATTGCTCATCTTGCTTTGCTCTCACTCTCATCAAATATTGAAGCTCAATGCTGCAGGACCGCGCCGCCGATCCCGGCAAGGCGAATTGCAAGCGAGAGCGCGACATCCAGCAAATCTCTTGAGAGTCCAGCTGGATCAAAAATCACGACAGGCGTCGGATCACTTTGATCCGACTGAATCATTCCATTGCGGCGCAGGCATTTCCCAGGAGCACGCAGGGCTGCATCGATCATTGTCGCTGCAGCCATCAACGCGGGATCGTTTCCGCCAATGCCCTTCAAGCGATCCGCAATTTTTTCGAGGCCACTTCCTCCTCCAAGTATGACGCCATCGCGGCGTGCAGCACGCAGCGCGACAATGGCACGGCGCGCCACTTCCACCGTCGTCGCAGAATCTGCTCCCCGGCTGATCGTCAACTCCACCCATTGCCCTAACAGTCGTGCCTTGCGACGTTCAGCATGTTCACGATCAAAGGGCAGGTAGCGGTGTGCATTGATCTCCCCCTCCGCTGCGGCAACCCGCAAGGCGATATTCTCAACGCGGCCAGCCGGTTCCACCAGATGCGCACGCCCACCTTCAAACGTGAAATGCTTCGCTTTGCCCAACATGGTCGGCCGCAACATTTCGATGGACGTTCCCATTCGTGCGCAAATCAATGTTGCCCCGCTCGCGGCGGCAATATCCTCAAGAACTTCCGCTGCGCGCGGCCCAGCATCGTCAGGTACAAGCGCTGCAATTCTCAAAATTCCGGCTCGCCGGTTGCGCTCAATCAGTTGAAGTGCCTGCCCTTCGATACCGCGCGCAAGAACGACCAGCGCCTTACCGTTTGAAGCAAATCCCTCAATAACCGGAGAGAGTGATTTGAAGTCTGATAGAACTTCGTTTGCGACTATCAAATGCGCATTGTCCATGGCAGAAACGGCACCGGAACCAACCTGCCGCGCATCGAAACTGAACCCCTGGCCCGAGCGGACCTTGGTCTCGGCGCCTTCCTTTACTTCAACCAACCCATTCGGCCCGGCCAGCCTGTCCGCCTCGAGGATCATCGGGACGAGACCAGCATCGACACCAGCAGCGGCAACAAGACCCGTCGCCTCATCACATATCCGAGTTTCGGCTGCAAAAGCAGCGGTGACCTTCGGCGCTAAACCAGCAAGAGCCTCGATAACGCGCTCATTCTGGACAGCAAAGCCATTGGTCCGACATCTTTCGGTCAACGCGGCTTCAGCCATCACGGCCAGCCGCGCAGTTCCGTCTCCGAACTGGCGTTCGGCATCGACGAGCACTTCCTTCAATAGCCGCTCGGCATAATGTTCCGAGCATATCTGACGGGCAATTTCGCTGCCCGTACGTGCCGTTAGAACACGATTGCCAGCCGAATAAATGACGTGCCGTCCATCTGGTCCAATCGAGGCGGCGATGGCCCGCAATGCAGGGGCTATGGCCCTAGTCAAATCTTCTTGCAGTGGGATTCCCGCCAGCGTGCGCACCGATCTAACTCCAGGTTAGCTTTCCACTACGATTCAACTCGTCAAAAACCGCACGAGCCACCTCGATCGCGTTGGGCGTATCGGAATGAACACAGATCGATTCTGCAACGACAGGCACGTCTTTGCCGTTCACCGAGCGCGTCACCCCATGATCAATGGCACGTCGCACTTTCTCGGCCACATCCGCAGCCGCAATGGGGGGATGTTCACGGGAGATGATCTGACGCCCGTCGTCCCCATAATCAATATCGACATAAAATTCACAACTAAAGGGAATGCCTCGCCGGGAAAAGACCTCGGACATGCAGCAGTCGGAAAACGCGATAACTGGCACGCCAAATACCTCGGCGGCATCCGCGATACCCTCGGCCACCCCCGGTTCATTCTGCGCCATACCGAATAGTGAGCCATGTGGCTTGATGTGCGAGAGCGTCGCGCCTTCAGCACGCAAAAATCCTTCCAGAGCCCCTGTCTGGTAAATGGTCAGCGCCGCGACTTCCTCACGGGTCATGCGCATGGGCCGACGTCCAAATCCTTCGCGATCCGGCAAACCAGGATGAGATCCGATCTTGATCCCTGCCTTTTTTGCGAGACGCACGGTCTTGGCCATGACGACGGGATCGGAAGCGTGAAAACCGCAAGCAATATTGGCGTGCGTCACAAATGGCATGCAAGCCTCATCGTCGCCAA
>JAEXXS010000125.1 GCA_023451915.1 Pseudomonadota bacterium
AGAACCCGCTTCGATTTTTTCTTGCGCATGATCTCATCCGAAAAGTCTGTCAATTTTTCGGGATCATGCGTCGGCATATCCTCAATATGCTCGACATCTTCGCGCAGCGTCCCGATCGCACGCAGCAACTTGTGCAGGCCATATTGCGGATGTCCGAAGGTCGAAGGATTATCCTCGGCCTCGCCCAGCATTTTCCACGCATCATCGTCCAGATCACGATCAAGCCCCGGCAACACAACTGCGCCGTTTGGCAGGTGGGCGATAACGGAAACCAGTTCGGCTGTGGCAGGAATGGAGCCCGTTGAACCGGCGGCGATGACCGGCCCCGGGGGCGGGTTGTCGCGCAGGCGCGCCACCTCACCCCAGATCAGCTCGTTGCGATGCGCCGCCGGATTGGAAAGCTTGCGCTCAGCCAGAATTTCCGGCCACAGCTTGGTGACGATATCAAGGAAACCGAGCGTCACCCGCCACCAGTCGGCAAGATCGTCTGGCGCGATCGTCGCCAGCTCACTCCATTTCGCGCCATCGGTTTCCACCTGATCCATCAGCCCGGCCAGATCGCGGGCCAGCCAGATTGCGTCGGCGGTTGTAGCCGGAACAGACACATCGTCAACGCCAAACAGCGCACGCACATGGGCAGGCAGAGATTCACGCCACGGGCGGATCAGACGCGCCAGCAGCAAAAGCCGCTCTGCCTTTGCAATTGGCGGATTGAGATCGAACACGCCCGCCGCCCCGGCATTGAAAAACGCCGCATCCTCATCCACATCGCCCAGGGGTCTGATAGCCGGCAGAATAGCACTTTTAGCCGGATTCATATCCACGATCACGGATCGCAAGGCGCGCGCTGCGCGACGCGTCGGCACGTAAATCGTGGCGCTGGCCAGCGCCAGCGGATCTGCGGGATTGCCGGGAAAACCTTCGATCAGTCTGCCGTCAAGCAGAGCCTTGGCAAAGGCTGGCAGAAACGGCGTTCCGGAAGGAATGGAAAACAGCCTTGGCTTGGTTTTGCTCATGCTGTTTCTCTCCTTCATCAATTACTTTGGCTCAAACCAGCGCGGAAAGTGCAGCCTCCGCTTGCCCTATGGCCTCCGGCGTTCCGACCGTCAGCCAATGCCCCACCATGGGCATACCATAAAGACGGCCTTCAGCGATGGCCTTATCGAAATATCGATTGAGCGACGCGACTTCCAGCTTTGCGTCGGCAAAAATGCGCGGATGAATGATACCCGCCCCGGCATAGATCAGTGGGCTTCCCGCCACATCGCGGGCGCGGCGCAAGCGGCCTGCATCGTCGGCGACGAAATCGCCCTTCCCCTCATAACCGGTGGCTTGGTCGAGCCCCGCCGTCATCAGCAGGATATCCATGCGGGCATCGTCCCAGGCCTCGCTGAGGGCTGCGAGATTGGGCTTCGCCGTGTCCCCCACCCAGAACGTATCGGCGTTCAGGAGATAAAACGGTGCTGGCCCCAGTTGCGGCAAGGCCTTGACGGTGCCGCCTGCAGAATCGAGCAGCAGATCGCGCTCGTCGGAAATGACGATATGTGGCTCTGTGCGGTCGGCAAGATAGTCATCCAGTTGGTCGGCTAAATAATGCACATTGACCACCGCCTTGGGCACGCCGACGGCTCTAAGCGCATCCAGCCCCCAGTCGATCAGCGGCTTTCCCGCTATCTTGACCAGCGGCTTCGGGATTGTCTCGGTGATGGGCCGCATACGCTTGCCAAGCCCTGCCGCCAGAACCATGGCCGTCTCAGGCATTTTCATTGCGTAGGAACCCTTCCTGCATCAATCCCAGTTCACGGAACCATGCCGCCACCGGCGTCATCACCGGATGAACAAGCACGCGTCCGAGATAATCATGTATGCGCGGCAGATGGTTGAGATAGGCCGGCTTGCCGTCGCGCTCGTCAAGCCGGACAAAGAGACCGAGCAGCTTGGCATTGCGCTGCGCGCCCATGGCCGCATAGGCCTTGCGGAACAGAGCTTCGTCAAAAGCATGACCGAGGCTGCGGCGCTCATCGCAATAAGCAGCCACCACCGCCTGTTCCAGTTCAGCCGGAATAGTCACGCGCGCATCGAGCGCCAGCGAAGCCACGTCATAAGCGGCGGGACCGATCATCGCATCCTGAAAATCGATGGTGCCGATCCGGTCCTTGCCCTCGGCGTCTGGAAACCAGAACAGGTTTGGCGAATGATAATCGCGCAGCAATAGGCTCTGTTCGACATCGGCGATATCGGCGATCACCTTGTCCCAGGCCGCTTCATAAGCTTGCTTTTCAGCGTCGGTCAGCTGTCGGCCCATCATGCGCGGTGCATACCACTGCCCGACAAGGCTTACCTCGATCAGCATGGCGTCGCGGTCGAAGGGCGCAATCACGTGATCGGGATAGCCATTGAGCGGCACACGGCTTGGCCAGTGCACGCCATGCAGATGCGCGAGAAAACGCCCTGCCGCCTCATAGCGTTCCGCCACCGGCTCACCGGACGCAGCGCGTACGCCCTCGACACCCAGATTTTCCAGAATGAGAAAACCGGCATCCAGATCGGCGGCGCGCATTTCCGGCACGCGAAAGCCATGCGCGGCCAGAAGCCCGTCAATGGCTGCGAAAGCCAGAATATTTTCGGCCAGATGCGCAATCTGCCGGTAGGTCTTGCCGTCCCGCAGCGGCGGATCATAAGGCATCTGAGGCGCGTTCATGAGAATTTCGACGCCATGCGCGCCGCGGATCGTTTCATATTTACGCGGCGATGCATCGCCTTGCAGATAACGCCGTTCGGCGCCCTGCCGGTCATGGCTGTCAAGGAAAGCGCGAATGGCCAGCGAGCGCTCCAGACGGCTGATCGCAGCCTGCGGCCCGGCAATGGCAATGCGCCGCCCTGTGCCTTCATGCGAAAGCGTGACCGAAAAATTCGCCTCGGGCAAAAAGCCCTCGCCGCGCTCCGGCCATTCGGAAAGCACAACGCCGTCATCCAGAAATTCGACTAGTCCGAGTTCGTCAAGCTCCTCGCCCGACGACAGGCGATAAAGATCGGCATGAGCGACCGGTAGACGAAGAGCGTCATAGCTCTGCACCAGCGTGAAGGTTGGGCTTGGCACCTCCAGCCCCGGATCGTCGGCAATGGCGCGGATGATCGCGCGCGCCAGCGACGATTTCCCCGCCCCCAGATCACCGGAAAGCGTGACCAGATCGCCCTTTTGCAGCGCAAGAGCGAAATCCTCGCCAAACCGGAGTGTGGCGGCTTCATCGGGTAGGTAGGATTCGAGAATTTGGGTACTCATAGGTACCGTTTACCTTATTCGGCAGCGACACGGAAGCTGCGTGTCTCCGACGGAAAGCGGCAGATGACAGTGGTTCCCCTGCCCGCGCCGGTCTCGATATCGACCCTGCCGCCATGCAGCTCGACAAAACTTTTGACGATGGCGAGGCCAAGCCCCGCACCGCGCTTGCGCCCGCCATTCGGATAGGACTGGAAACGCTTGAAGACGGTGTCCAACACTTCCGGCGGCATGCCGTGGCCGTCGTCATGGACGGAGAAGACCACTTCGGATCCTTCACGAGCCACCTGCAAAGTGACCGTCGAACCTTCCGGCGCGTAATTGGTCGCATTGGACAGAAGGTTGAACAGCACCTGCCGCACGCGATTGGCGTCCGCCTTGAAGACATCGACATCGTCGGCAATATCGACATCAAGGCCGATATCATGGTCGCGCAAACGCTCGCTCACCCGGGAAACCGCAGCCGAAATCGCTTCCACCACCGAAACATCGCCGATCTCCAGCTCCATAATGCCGGCATCGACGGTCGCGAGATCGAGAATATCGTTCACGATGGTCAGCAGAACCGAGGAAGACGTGCTGATATGTTCGAGATACTCCACCTGGCGCTCGTTGAGCGAGCCGAAGGACGGGGTCTGCAACAATTCGGTAAAACCGATGATATTGGTCAGTGGCGAACGCAGTTCGTAGGAGACGTGCTGTACGAAATCGTTCTTGATCTGGTCGGCCAGTTCCAGCGCTTCGTTCTTTTCCTTCAGGGCGCGCTCGACGCGCACCGTGTCGGTCACGTCGATGAAAGTGAGCATGGTCTGCCCCTTGGGCAGCGGCACCACCGCGAAGGACAGGATCACGCCGTCATCCAGCTCCACCTGCCCCATACGACCATCACGCTGGTCGAGGAAGCCCGTTACCGAGGACACGAAATCGTCCCAGAGACCGTCTCCACCGCGTTCACGGCAAAGCTTTGCAATCGTGGAAATATGTGTGCCCACCACGACCATGGCGGCAGGCAAGGACCACAGGTCCGCAAAGGACGGATTGGACAGGCGCATGCGGCCATCGGAGCCGAACACCGCCACGGCTTCGGCCAGATGATCGAGCGTTTCGCCCTGAACCTTGATCAGCGTGTTGTAGCGGCCTTCGAGTTCGAACTTTTCCGTCATGTTCTCGAAGAACCAGGTCACGCCGCCCTGCGGATGCGGATTGGCGACCACGCGCATGGTGCGCGTATCCGGCAGATGCCACATATGTTCCTGCGGCTCCACAGCGCGATAGGCGGACAGCATGCCGTCCTTCCATTTGCGCCATTCCGGCTGTTCCGGCAGTTTGCCTTCGGATCGCAGCCGGTCGAAAAGCAAGGTGTTGCTTGGCTGGGTTTCGAGCCAAGCCGTATCGAGCGACCAGAGCTTGGCAAAGGCCTGATTGAAGAACTGGAGCTTCATGTCCGGATCGAAGATCGCCACCGCCGTGGAAAGCTGGTCCAGCGTTTCGGCATGGCTTTTCAGCGTGCGGCTCAGTTCTTCGCGCACTTGTACGACTTCGCTCAGATCGAAGCCGAGACCAGCGGAACCGCCTTCGGCGCTCACATCGGTCACATCGAAAATGCGGCGATCGCCGCGAACCACTGTCGGCAATTGCTCATGCAGAACCGGCTCTGCAAAACGATCCCGCTCCAGGCGTATCCGTGCCTGCGCGCCGAAAAGCTCGCGGCCTTCCGCGATCACCTGGCTGGTGTCGGGCATATCGACAGCGCGCGCATAGGCCTGATTGACCCATTCGATACGGCCATTGCCATCGCGCACCCAGACGGGTTGCTCGACGCGTTCCAGGAGGCGGCGCAGAAGTTCGATCCGGTCCGACAATTCGCGATTTTGCGCCTGAAGTGCGGCGCGTTCGGCCTGAACGCCTTGCAGGCTGAAGAAGCGGGCGACGGCCAGACCGCCAGACGTGCGGCCATAAACATCGAGCAGCGTGCCATTATTGGTTTCGACCGTCAGATCGAAGGTGCGCGCATGTTCGCGCAGCGCCGCAACGGCGCGTTCCAGCGCCGTCACCGATTGCGGACGCAGCCAGCGACCGAATGCCAGAAAGGCCGAACGGTCCTGCGGCGCGCCGCAATCATCCGGCAATTGCCCGACCACGTCGGCCCGCATCGTATGGCCGTCCCAGACGACGATGCGCTGATCCTTGAGATTGAGAAGCGCTTCGTGGCGCTGCGCGGTGAGGCTCAAGTCAGAAAGTTTTGAGCGCAGCTCCTTGTTTTCATGGGCGGCGCGGGCGCGCTCGCGGATGAGCCAGCCTGCGGAAAGCAGCGCCGCGCCCATGGCGCCAACAAACATGGAAAACTGGATAACCTCGAAAGCGCCGACACTGCCGCCGCCGAAAGGCAGCTCGATGCGCGCGCCATCCGTACCCTGTGCGAAAGCAGGCATTGCGGCAAGAACGGCGGAAACAGACACGGTCGCCTTCAGAACGACCTGCCGAAGCGGCTTTGCAACATAGGCGAGAGCAACCGTCAGGCTCTTGCCTCTTCCGATTGTGGAATTGCACCGGGCTGCGCCCGATAAGCCGACTTCTGGCATGTTTCCCTTTTCTCCGCCACCCGACTGTGCATCCGCAAACGGACGCACATCCGCATTTCAAACACTTCAACGTCTCGATCGGCCAACCTGCACCGCCACAGTGCCGATAGCCGAATGTGTTTCAGGGACAAAACGACCAGCCGCTTCCCGCCGAAACCGGCAAAAAACGCACCACGCGAACGCCCGCCAAAACACATTGTTTCTTCGCATTCCCGAACGACAAAACCGCAATACGCTTTGCCGGGAATGCTTTTGATTCGTCTTCACAATACCCTTCCGACGAATCCAGGTGAAGCATGTTGCGCGCAAAAAGAAAGACTGGACAGCCTGTCAACTGTCCAGTCTCAACATGTAGTAGAATGCTTAACCGATGGTTAATATCTGTAGTGTTCCGACTTGTACGGGCCCTGTGGAGTGACACCGATATAGGCTGCCTGTTCCTCAGAAAGCACAGTCAGCTTCGCACCCAGCTTGTCGAGATGCAGGCGCGCGACCTTCTCATCGAGATGCTTCGGCAGAACATAGACTTCGTTCTTGTAGGCTTCCGGACGCGTGTAAAGCTCGATCTGGGCCAGCACCTGGTTGGTGAAGGAGGCCGACATCACGAAGCTCGGATGGCCGGTCGCGTTGCCGAGATTGAGCAGGCGGCCTTCCGAGAGAAGGATCAAGCGCTTGCCATCCGGAAACTCGATCAGATCGACCTGCGGCTTGACATTGGTCCATTTCAGGTTGCGCAGAGCGGCAATCTGAATTTCGTTGTCGAAGTGGCCGATATTGCCGACGATGCACATGTCTTTCATCTTGCGCATATCGTCCAGCGTGATCACGTCCTTGTTGCCGGTCGTGGTGATCACGATATCGGCAGTCGGAGCGGCATCGCTGAGCGTCACGACTTCAAAACCGTCCATTGCGGCCTGCAGCGCGCAGATCGGATCGACTTCCGTGACCTTGACGCGGGCGCCGGCACCGGCGAGCGACTGGGCGGAGCCTTTGCCGACATCGCCATAACCACAGACGACGGCGACCTTGCCAGCCATCATCACGTCGGTACCGCGACGAATACCGTCGACCAGCGATTCCTTGCAGCCATACTTGTTGTCGAATTTCGACTTGGTCACGCTGTCATTGACGTTGATCGCCGGGAAAGGCAGGAGACCCTTCTTCTGCAGCTGATACAGGCGGTTGACGCCCGTGGTGGTTTCTTCCGTCACGCCCTTGATGGCGTCGCGCTGCTTGGTGAAGAAGCCCGGCGTTGCGGCCATGCGCTTCTTGATCTGCGCGAAGAGAACTTCCTCTTCTTCCGAACCGGGGTTCGACAGAACGTCTTCGCCAGCTTCAGCGCGCGCGCCGATGAGAATATACATGGTGGCGTCGCCGCCATCGTCGAGGATCATGTTGGACGGCTGGCCATCCGGCCACTGGAAGATCTGGTCGGTATAGGTCCAGTATTCTTCAAGGGTTTCGCCCTTGATGGCGAAAACCGGCGTGCCGGTAGCGGCAATCGCTGCGGCGGCATGGTCCTGCGTCGAGAAAATGTTGCAAGAAGCCCAGCGCACATCGGCGCCAAGGGCCTTGAGCGTCTCGATCAGAACGGCGGTCTGAATGGTCATGTGCAGCGAACCGGAAATGCGTGCGCCCTTCAGCGGCTGCGTCTTGCCGAATTCCGCGCGCGCGGCCATCAGGCCCGGCATTTCGGTTTCAGCAATGTCGAGTTCCTTGCGGCCCCAGTCGGC
>JAEXXS010000177.1 GCA_023451915.1 Pseudomonadota bacterium
CCATTTCGATGATCATCACCGTTTGCGTCACTTTCGCCTTTGCGATCATCCTGATCGAAATCGGCCTGCAAACCGAGAAGAAGCCGTTTCATCTCGCCTGGAAAGTCATACGCTCACTCATTCGCAACCCGCTGCTATTGGCACCAGCACTCGGAGCAATCTTCTCTTTCCTCGGCCTGACGATCCCCGCCCCTGCCGAAACTTTCCTGAAAATGCTGGGCGGCGCAGCATCGCCCTGCGCGCTCGTGGCGCTTGGTCTGTTCCTCGCACAATCCCGGAAGGTTGAACGCGAAAGTGTCAACGCCATTGCCTTCCTCGTTTCGGTCAAGCTGATCGTCCAGCCGCTCGCCACATGGCTGCTTGCGGTCTATGTCTTCGGATTGCCGCCGCTGATGGCGCAAAGCGCTGCCCTTCTCGCAGCCTTGCCGACGGGCACCGGCCCTTTCATGCTCGCCGAACATTACCAGCGCGAGGCGGCCATCACTTCCAATGTCATTCTCTATTCGACGGTCATTTCCGTGGTGACGCTGTCCGCTTTTCTCGCGCTGGTCCGCTGACAAAAGCGGAATTTCGTGCCGGTCAGATTGGGGGAATTGTGGCGATTTCCCCGTAAATCCTGTCAGTTCTGTGTCTTTTTCATGAAATGTGAACAGATTTTTCAGGTCAAAAATTTCAATAACTTAGGTGGTAAACAGAAGGTTTTTTTCGCAATCACGCCAGGTTGCAGCACGAAATCTTCTTTTGTTCGCGGGTTTTTGCGCTTAGATTCCAGTCTCTACCAGCGCGCGCCGGGCGCTTGTCGGGCGCATATGAAGGAGACAGACCGATGGGACTGACACGATCTTTGAATGTCCTCATGATCTGTGCAGCATTTGCATTTGTTGCAGCGTTGATAGCAGGCGTCATACCGTAAAGCAGACGCATCAGACCATTACGGCGACACGGGTTTCGAGGATAGACCGGTGTCGCAAGAAACAGAAAGCCCGCCTTTTCGGCGGGCTTTCTTCTTGGTCGTCCGAGGATTTTATGCAACCTCCAAGGCCGCTTCCGTCTTCGGGCGAATGCCGATCATATGGCAGATTGCATAGGGAAGATCGGCACGGTTCATTGTATAGAAATGGAAGTCCTGCACGCCGCGCTCGATCAGGTCCATGACCTGCTCGGCAGCGATGGCGGCTGCGACTAGTTGGTGCGTCTGGGGATCGTTGTCCAGTCCGTCGAAACGCTCTGCCAGCCAGGCCGGAATATGCGTTGCCGAACGGGCGCAGAAATTCCTGACCTGCTTGAAATTATGCACCGGCAAAACGCCCGGAACGATCGGGATATAAATTCCCGCCCGGCGTACGCGTTCGACATAACGCTCATAAAGATCGTTCTCGAAGAAGAACTGCGTGATGGCGCGGGTAGCGCCAGCATCCACCTTGCGCTTGAGCATATCGATATCGGTCGCGAAATCCGGGCTTTCCGGGTGTTTTTCCGGATAGGCCGAAACCGAAATATCAAAATCCGCAATCTGACGCAGGCCGCCCACCAGATCGGCCCCATTCAGATAACCGCCGGTGGTCGGCACATATTTTTCGCCGATGCCCGCAGCCGGATCACCGCGCAGGGCCACGAAACGGTTGACGCCGAGATCGGCGAACTCGCGCACCACGCGGTCGACTTCCTCGCGCGTCGCATCCACACAGGTCAGATGCGCCGCAGGCTGAATATCCGTTTCCTTCAGGATGCGCGCGACGGTGCGGATTGTACGCTCACGCGTCGAGCCGCCCGCACCATAGGTGACCGAGACGAATTCCGGCTGCAAAGGCGCCAGCCGTGTGACCGTTTCCCAGAGGCGCTGTTCCATTTCTTCCGACTTGGGCGGAAAGAATTCGAACGATACCCGGGTGGTCTGGCCGACATCCGGTCGGCGGGAAAGACCATAAAAACCCATCACACTGTCTCCGTCATGCTTGATTCATTCGTTGCCGGATCGGCCATGAGAAGACGCGGATCGCGTGCAAGCCAAAGCTTGACGGTCAGCCCCTCATCGCCGTTTGCGCCTTTCGGGGCAGTCTCATTGTTTTTACGCATGATCTTGTCCGAAAAGTCTGACAACTGTTCGGGATCATGCTTGAGTTCCAGCGTCTTTTCAGGCTCAAGGCCCGCTTCTTTCATCCAGCCCAGCATCTGCTCGTCGCTAAAGCCAAGGCGCAAATGCGCGTGGTCTTCACGCAGGAATTCGAGCGTATGCGGCGCAAAATCGACGATCAGCAAACGGCCATTCGGGCGTAGCGCCCGCGCACCTTCGCGGATTGCCGCAAGCGGATCGTCCAGAAAATGCAGCACCTGATGGATCGTCACCAGATCGAAACTCTCGCGCTCGACCGGCAGGGCATAAACATCGCCCTGGCGCACCTGCGCATTGCCGATTGCCGCAAGATCGAGATTGGCGCGGGCGACCGCCAGCATGTCCCGATTGATATCGATACCAAGGCCACGCGCATAAAGCGGCGCAAAAAGCTCCAACAAGCGCCCGGTGCCGGTTCCGACATCGAGCATGGCCTGAAACGGCTTTTCACCGACGATCTTCTTGAGGGCGGTTTCAACCGCGCTCTCGGAAACATGCAGCTTGCGGATTTCACCCCAGCTGCCCGCATTGGCGCTGAAATAGGCGGCGGCCTTTTCCTGACGGCTGGACTTGACCTGTGACAGCCGCTCCAGATCTCGCTCAACCAGCGCATCGGAGCGGTCGAGCCGCGCCAAAAGCCCGCGCGCCAGATCACCGCTGATTGCATTATCCGCCAGCCGGAAATAGGCCCACGCCCCTTCCTGATAGCGGTCGATGAGATCGGCTTCGCCCAACAGCTTGAGATGGCGCGACACGCGCGGCTGCGACTGGCCGAGAATAGTCGTCAGATCGGAAACCGTCAGGTCACCCCGCGCCAAAAGCGCCAGAATGCGCAGACGGCTTGGCTCTGCCACCGCCTTCAGCACATCCACCATCTGATCGAGTTGCAACTGCAAACCGGCCATGTCCTCAAGCTCTTCCGTTGTGATGCAGCATCAGCCACAATCAAAAACATATAAAGATATGTTTATATGGAAAGGCATTCCTGTGCAAGCGCTTTTCATGGCAGAATGAATCGAGCTGAGGATTCGTCACAGCAAATGCAGGAAAGGAAAGCGCCATGCGGGCGAGCACCACGCGTCAAAAGGCCATCGCCAAATCGCTCACATTGCTGCTTCCGGCGGTTCCCTATTCGGATTCGGAACCGATCAGAGCGGCGGCTCTGGCTCCGCATATGAAGACGCTGCCGCCATCCTCGGCGGTATGGCTTGCCACCGTGGCGCATGTGCGCCATGCCCACACCGATTATGATGCGTTGCGCAATGACGGTTATGACAAGGATTCTGCGCGCTTCTTCGTGCTCGACGCCATCAATTCAAAGCTGACGGAATGGCGTGCGACACGGCTTTTGTCGCCGGAAGACGACGAAGCGGTGGAGATGTAAAAACGCCGCCCGGAGGCGGCGCTTGATCGTGGACGCTTCGGTCCAGTTTAATCGACCGACCCGTGCCCTTGCAGATAACCGTGCTTGCGCGGGTTCGGCATGAAGATGCTGACCGCGAAGACGATAACCATCATGATGGTCACGTACCAGAAAAAGCCGCTTTCCATGCCCTGCTGCTTGAACCACAGCGCGACATATTCCGCCGTGCCGCCAAAGATCGCATTGGCGATGGCATAGGAGAAGCCGACGCCCAGTGCGCGCACTTCCGCCGGGAAGAGCTCGGCTTTCACGATACCGCTGATGGAGGTGTACATGCTCACCACGGCCAGCGCGATCACGATATAGATGAAGGCCATGGTCGAGCTTTGCACCGAGCCGATCAGCGTCATCAACGGGATGGTGGTGAGGATCGAGATGCCGCCGAAGCCGATCATCATGGTCTTGCGACCAATCTTGTCGGAAAGCGCGCCGAACAGCGGCTGCATCAGCATATAGGCCAGCAGCACGAAGGTCATCGTTTCGCTGGCTGTTTCCTTGCTCATACCCGCCGTGTTGACCAGATATTTCTGCATATAGGTGGTGAAGGTATAGAAGGCGAGCGAGCCGCCCGCAGTGAAGCCGACAACAACCAGAAACGCCTTGCGATGATGCTTCCAGATGGTGGCGAAGCTGCCGGCAGCCTTGCTGTTGCGGGTTTCTTCCGTGGTGGTTTCATGCAGCGTGCGACGCAGATAAAGCGCCACGATGGCCGCCAGACCGCCGATTGCAAACGGAATGCGCCAGCCCCAGGCGTGAAGCTGCTCGGAAGTGAGCATGAACTGGAGGAGCACGATCACCAGCACGGCCAGAAGCTGGCCGCCGATCAGCGTGACATATTGAAACGACGAGAAGAAGCCGCGACGCCCTGCAAGCGCCACTTCGCTCATATAGGTCGCTGTCGTGCCATATTCGCCACCAACCGAAAGCCCCTGCAACAGACGCACGATCAGCAACAGCACCGGAGCCAGCACACCAATCGATGCATAGGTCGGCAAAATAGCGATGGCAAACGAGCCAAAACACATCATGGTGACGGAAATCAGCATGGATGTGCGGCGGCCCAGTTTGTCGGCGATACGGCCGAACAACCAGCCGCCGATCGGGCGCATCAGAAAGCCTGCCGCGAAAATCGCAGCCGCATTCAACAGCTGGCTGGTCTGATCCTCAGCGGGGAAAAACTGCGACGCGAAGTAAAGCGCACCAAACGAATAAACATAGAAATCATACCATTCGACCAGATTGCCCGAAGCACTGGCCACAATCGCATAGACACGACGGCGCGTATCGTGGGCGTCATGCGCCGCTTCGATCTCGCCATTGGCATCGACATGCGTATCTGCATTGCTCATGTTAAAAACTCCCAAAAGCGGATTCTGCGACCCACATCGAACGACAGCGATAATGTGTGATGAAGCGCAACGTTACAAGAATGCCCGCTAATTTACTAAATTAGCGCAGGTCCAGAATGCGACCAGACCATAGGTGCAAAATCGTTTGCATGCAATCTATCGATCTATAACCAATAGTATAGCGGGCGACGGCCACTGACCTGCACCGCCCGCCGCAGTTCTTTGAAAAAATTGGAAAATTTCTAAATAAGCGCGACCATCGACACGGAGAGTGACAATCACATCCCCGTGTAGTGGCCCGGTTCGGCATGATTATCGCTTCTGGATAACCATGAAGATGCGGGGGAATCGAAGCAGCACCTTGCCGTCGCGAGTCGTCGGATAATGTGGCGCAATACGCTCCTTATAGGCTGCGAGATAGGCGGCCTGCTCCTCCGCATCCAGCGGATCGAGAAAGGGTCTGAGACCCGTACCCTTGACCCATTCCACAATAGCGTCGACGCTCGCGAGCGGGTGATTATAGATCGTGTGCCAGATATCGATCCGCGCCGCATCACCTGCAAGCGCGTCGTAGTAAGTCGCGACCGGCGGCAAAGGCCCCCTGCCCGTCTTGCCGATCTTGGCTGCAAAAGGCGCGGTCTTGGCCACATCACGCATTCCGATATGGGTTTGCTCGCCCATATTATCCGGCATCTGGATCGCCA